>NZ_SMMC01000152.1 GCF_009711445.1 Curvivirga aplysinae
ATACGAAAGAAAGACGTGACATGTCAGACGGGTTCACCGTTACTTTTTGGGGGACAAGAGGCAGCTTAGCTTGCCCTGGACCACATACAACCAGATATGGCGGCAATACTTCCTGTGTTGAAATGTCATGTGGCGGGCATTCATTGGTCTTTGACGCAGGGACTGGACTGCGCGGTCTTGGCAAAAAAATGATGATGGCCTATGGGGATCAAGAACAGCATATCAATATGTTTCTAACCCATACCCACCTTGATCATGTGGTGGGATTACCCTTTTTTGGCCCTCTTCATAAGCCGGGGAATAAAATTAATATCTGGGCTGGGCATCTGGTGCCAAACCGTACATTGACAGAAGCCTTGAACACATTGATGTCCCCGCCTCTATTTCCGGTGCCACCTGCCATTTTTCGTGCTGATGTATCTTATAATGATTTTGAGGCTGGTGAGACGATTACATTGGCGGAAGAAGAAGGGGTTGTTATCAAATCTGCACCGCTTAATCATCCAAATGGTGCGACAGGTTTCCGTGTGGAATATGGTGGAAAATCAGTATGCTATATAACTGATACGGAACATGTTCCCGGTCGTCCAGATCAAGTGGTGCTTAACCTGATTAAAGATGCCGATATGGTCATTTATGACAGCAGTTATACCGAAGAAGAATATAAAACCTTTATGGGATTTGGCCATTCTACATGGGAAGAAGGCGTAAAGCTTTGCGATATGGCAAATGTGAAACAATTATACCTATTCCATCATGATCCAAGCCATGATGACGACCGCATGGATGAGATTTTAGCGGATGCTCAGAAACTACGTCCAAATGGCGTGGATGCGGCCCGCGAAGGTGAAACCGTTACCTTGTTATAAGCATCTTGTTGCTTTTCAATTCATCTGAATTCTTTTACACATCAAGGAAATACAGTCAAAACGGCTGTCAATTTTCGGAGGCATTCCATGTCATCTAAATTCTGGCGACGATTACATTTGGGTTTACGCACATTACTGACGGATCGCCCAAAAGGATATTTTATCCCCTATCGTTACGCTGATGGCGATGTACCTGCGGCGGATCGCAAGTCTTATGCATCTGTTGAGCGTCTGATGGACCGCAAAAAGGAAAACTTTGCCGGTATCATGGATGAATTATCCCTCTGGAAATCTGCCTTTGAAAAATTTGACGGGGCTGAACCACCCATGCCTCGATGGCAACAAACATGGTTTCCTGCTTTGGATGGGGCGCTGGCCTATCATATGGTTCAGGCAGAAAAACCCACCAAGATTGTGGAAATTGGGTCGGGTCATTCCAGCCGATTTATGATGCGGGCCATTCAGGATGGGAATTTACAAACCAGTTTTCATGCCATTGACCCTGCCCCAAGAGCCGATATCACCAAATTGGAAAACATCAACCTTTATCCCACCACCGTGCAATATGCGGATCAATCGGTTTTCAAGGATTTAACCGCAGGCGATATTCTTTTTATCGATAGCAGTCATATATTAATGCCGGGTAATGATGTGGATTTGCTCTTTAATCACATTATACCTGCATTGCCGTCAGGCGTGATACTTCATATTCATGACATGTCTTTGCCGGATGACTATCCAGATGTCTGGCAATGGCGGGGTTATAATGAGCAATTAGGTGTGATCCCGATGTTAACCAGCGGCGGGTTTGATCTTTTATGGTCATCCCATTATGTGGCAAGCCGTATGCAAGCAGATATTCCCGACTGGTTTACCAATCTGACGCAATTGCCAGAAGGGGCCTTGCAAACCAGTCTCTGGCTCCGCAAAACCTGCCCCGCCATTTAATTTTTCTTATTTATAAGGGTCGGATGCATCCCGTAGGCCATCGCCGAGGAAGTTAAAGGCCAGAACCACCAATACAACCGAAATCATTGGTACAATCAGCCATGGATGTAGTACAATATCATTGATATTTTGTACTTCGTTCAGCAACACACCCCAAGATGTGATAGGGGGGCGAAGACCAAGGCCTAAATAGCTAAGCGCGGTTTCCCCTAAAATCATGGCGGGGATAGACAAGCTGGCAGAGGCAATCAGATGGCTCATAAAACTTGGCATCAGATGGCGCATAATAATCCGTTTGGGGCTGGCACCCATCAAATTGGCAGCAACCGCGAAATCTTCTTCACGTAAGCTCAATAATTTAGATCGAACGGCGCGGGCCAAACCCGGCCAATCCAGCATACCTAGAATAATAGTTAAGCCGAAGAAGACTAAAATCGGGCTCCATGTCACTGGAAGGGCGGCGGATAACGCCATCCAAAGCGGCAATTGCGGGAAGGATCGGATAATTTCAATGACGCGCTGGATCGTGGAATCAATAAATCCACCGTAATATCCGGCAATCCCGCCAATAGTGATCCCCATAACGAAACTAATAGCGATGCCGACGATACCTACGGTTAAGGAAATACGCCCACCATAGCCCATACGCGATAGCATATCCCGACCCAAACGATCCGTTCCCATTAAGAATAATTGGCCACCGGGTGCGGGACAGAAAAGATGGGTATCGCCTGTAAATAAACCGCCCCAAAATTCATATTCGGCCCCTGCATAATCATTGCTGGAACAGAAAAAACGAATTTTCTGAATATCAGACATGTCCTCTTCATAAACCCATTGCCAGGTTTTGAGGTCAAATTCTCCTTTGGTGCCATAGACAAAAGGTCCGATAAATTCCCCCTCATGGGTGAAATGCACTTCTTGGGGCGGCATATATAAATAATCGGTATGACGATGATTAGGGTTATAAGGGTTTAAAAACTCTGAAATCAGCAGAGAAAAATAAACAGTGACCAAGAAGATACCGCTGATCAAGGCAACGCGATGTTTACGGAATTTCCACCACATAAGTTGCCATTGACTGGCTTGATAATAACGCTCTTGTTCCGTAGTTAGTTTTGTAACGCTATCTGGGTTCCACTCATTTTCATTCACCCAATGCGAATTTTTGTTGGAAATATCACTCATTTTGATGCCTCCGCACCCAAACGAATTCGGGGATCAAGCAAGGCTAAGGCTAGATCAGATACCAACATGCCAACCACAGTTAACAGGGCCACAAACATTAAGAAGCTACCTGCTAGATAGATATCTTGGGCCAATAGGGCGTTTAATAACATTGGACCTGTTGTTTCTAAACCAAGAACAACCGCCACAATAGCAGACCCTGAAATCACATCTGGGATTAGATTACCAATATCGGAAATGAAAGGGTTCAAGGCCATGCGCAATGGATATTTCACCAATGCTTTTTTCGGTGATAATCCTTTAGCTCTGGCCGTGATGACATATTGTTTATGTAATTCATCTAATAAATTTGCCCGTAATCGGCGGATCATAGAGGCTGTCCCACTTGTACCGATCACAATGACGGGTACCCAAAGATGTTCCAAGACAGAAAGAGCTTTATCCATGCTCCAAGGAGCATCGATATATTGCTCATCCATCAGGCCGCCCACATCGACGCCGAAATAAGCTTTCGCGATATAAAGTAAAATCAAGGCAAGCAAGAAGTTAGGTGTCGCAAGTCCCAGATAACCAATCAAGGTCAGGCTGTAATCACCAACACTATATTGTCGCACAGCGGAATAGACGCCGATTGGGAAGGCAACAATATAAATGAATAAGATAGTAAAGAAATTGAGCACAAAGGTGAGGGACATACGATCCCCGACAACCTCTGATACAGGTAAGTCATATTCGAAACTATGACCAAAATCGCCATGCAACATACCCCATAACCAATTGAAATATTGAATAATCATGGGTTGGTCTAAACCATATAACTCGCGATAATAAGCGATGCGTTCTTCACCGCTTTCACCTTGCGCCTGTAATTCATTGATCAAGGTGGTTAGGTAATCACCCGGCGGTAGCTGGATGATAATAAAAACTAGGGCAGAAATCACCAGCATGGTTGGGATCATGATCAAGAGGCGTCGTGCAATATATCCAAACATAGTTTTTTTTGCCCCTTAATCTTTAAACCAGAATAAATCAGTATTATAGAGGCCGAAATGGGCTCCGGGCTCCCAGTTCCAGATGGCTTCTTCCGGTACATTCATTAACTTATTGCTCACAACGATTGGCTGTAGGGTTCCGGCAATGAGACCAATGCTAAAGACTTGATTGGCATGGGTTTCCAACATTTGATGCCAGATCATAGCCCTTTCATCTACAGATTTTGCCTTAAACCAGCGATCATAATATTGCATCAACCCAATAGCTGCCGGCATATCGGGCTCTTCACCTGATACGCCGCCCGTTTGTACATATTGTCCCCATTTTGGCCATTGGAAATGGTCTTGATTGATCGGGGCAAGGCTTGCTGGTGGTGTATCGGCGGTTGCCATGCCATTTTCCATGCCGGAGAAGACTGTCATCACATTGGCGCCGGAATAGATGCGAGGTTTTAAAATATCCATGGTGGTTGGTTTTATATGTAACGCAATGCCTGCTTTGGCCCAACTATCAGTAATTAGCTGCAAAACATCAGATTGTTCTGGGCCTGTATCTGTAGTTTCTACAATAATTTCAAGTGTTTCACCATTTGGTAATTTACGAATGCCGCGACCATCTTTTTCGACCAGCCCGATTTCATCTAATAATTGATTGGCTTTTTCAATATTGAATTCCGCATAGGCTGTGCGGAAGTTTTCTTGGTATAGAGGGCTTGCCGGCAGTACCGTATTTTGGCCTTCGAGGGCAAAACCGAAATAGACGACGCGATTGATTTCATATCGATTAATGGCCAAGGAAAGAGCACGTCTAAAGCGGACATCACGTAACAAGCTACGCCATACAGGATTACTGTTATTCAAATTTGGAAATAAGGCCATATGAGAGCCTTTACCATTACGCCATAACCTCGTGGTATAACCGTATTCTTTTTCGTTTTGTTTTAGCAACGAAATATTGTTGAAGCCTAAATAGCGCCCTTGAAGATCGACTTCGCCCGTGCCTGCTTTTAAAGGGATAAGCTTCTTTTCTGTAATGCTGAACACCCAACGATCAATATAAGGAAGCTGGAGGCCGTTTTCGTCAACACGATGGAAATAGGGATTGCGATGATATTCGTATCTTTCCCCGGATTTCATTACTTTTAAAACCCAAGGCTGAAGGCTTGGCAGTTTTTCATTCTTGTTATGATAGGCTTTCGCATATTTGTTATGCAATGCGCCCCAGTTTTTGGCCCCCTTTTCCTTAACCAATTGATCTATATAATCTTTATCTTGATAATCAGCGTGATATTTTTTTAGATAATGAGCCGGCGCATAGATATAACGCGGACTTGCTTTGGCGAGGGAAGCCAAGAATAACGGATTAGGTACAGGCCATTCATATTGAACAACATCTTCAAATGGAAATGTAACCACTGGAAGATGCCCTTGCACGCGAAGGGCAGCTGGAGGTCCAGAAGGGTACAGAATTTCATTATTGGCTACATCTTCCCACCAATAACGGAAATCTTCGATAGAAAAAGGTGCACCATCGGACCATTTATGGCCCGTGCGCAATTTAAGACGGAAGATGCGACCATCAATGATTTCCACATCTTCTAGAATATCAGCTTCCAGTTCCAAATCCGTATTGTATTTAACCAAACGCGCATAGCCATATACGACCATTTGGCGTGTATCTTTGTCTTTACGCATGGCCATGCGAATGGTACCGCCATGATGACCAAGTTTAAGACCTTGGTCAGTCACATTTACGATTTTCGGAATATCCGGCAAACGATTATCAACGGATGGCAATTGACCTTTGGCAACCTTTGAAACATTGAAATCAGAATCTACAAACATATCTGCCATTGCTAGTGAAGGGGCGGCAAATAAAGCTAAAGATACAAGTGTGGCTTTTAGAAATTTCTTCATCACGAAACTCCTAAACCTGAATTCACATGGGTGCGCACATAATGTTCCCCAGACATGTCAGATAAAGCTAATTGTTGAGATCCATCATCGGTAAATGGTGTGGGCCAGCTTTCCGGATTACTGGCTTTTTCATTCATCAGATGATTGAAATCCAGCAAATGATCCAAACTTGGTTCCGGCACCGCTTTTAACAGGCCTTTGGTATAAGGGTGGATCGGGTTTTTAAACAGGCTTTCCCGCGGGGCCATTTCCACCAAACGACCACGACACATCACCGCAATATCATCTGCAATATAATCGACAACAGCTAAATTATGACTGATAAAGATATATGTGAGCCCCAATTTGGCCTGTAAATCTTTAAGCAAGTTTAAAATCTGCGCTTGAATAGAGACGTCTAATGCGGAAACAGGTTCATCACAAATAATCAGCTCCGGGCGTAAGGCAAGGGCGCGTGCAATGCCAATGCGTTGTCGTTGGCCGCCAGAAAAACTATGTGGATAGCGTTTTAGATGACGACGATCTAGGCCTACTAGTTCCATCAATTCCTCTGCCATTTCCTTACGGCTTTGTGGGGTGCCGATATTATGGATCACCAAAGGTTCCGTCAGAATATCACCCACTGTCATACGCGGGTTCAGGGATGAAAACGGGTCTTGGAAAATGAATTGCATTTTTTGACGGAAAGGAACCAACGATTTTTCATCTAGGCCAAGAATATCAATATCTTTTTCGCCATCATTAAAGGTGATGGAACCTTCATCCGGGCTTAGGGCGCGCATTAACATCTTACTTAAGGTCGTTTTGCCACATCCACTTTCCCCAACAAGGCCAAGGCATTGCCCGCGTTTAACCTGAAAAGTAACGTTATTCACAGCATGAACAGTGTTTCTCTCTTTTCCTGATCCAAAAACACCGCCTTTACGGATGGTGAAAGATTTACGTAATCCATCAACTTTAAGAATTGGTTTTTCAAGCTCTTCAGGTTTTTGACTGCCGTTTTGGTTTTCTCGTTCCGCCATTAAATGGCCGGTTTTGGTTTCAATAGATCGAATAGGTTTTAATCGTTCGCCTGGTTCCATATCAAAACGTGGTACCGCTGCTAACAAAGCTTTTAGATAAGGGTGTTGCGGATTACGATAGATCTCTTGTAGATTGCCTCTTTCCATGATTTCGCCGTGATACATGACCACGACATCTTTTGCGACATTGGCAACCACACCTAAATCATGCGTAATCATCAAAACAGCCATACCAAGTTCAGATTGCAGATCACGTATGATTTTCAGGATTTGGGCCTGAATGGTGACATCCAAGGCTGTGGTTGGTTCATCAGCAATCAGCAGAGAAGGTCGACATACCAAGGCCATGGCAATCATGGCCCGTTGACGCAAACCACCAGATAATTCAAATGGATAGGTTTTTAGGGCACGTGCCGGGTCGGGGAAACCGACGGCCCGTAACATATCTTTGGTCAATTCAGCAGCTTCTGCAACTGAAACAGGTCGATGCAGCAACAAAGCTTCCATAATCTGATTTCCCACTGTATGTAAGGGGGAAAGAGATGTCATAGGCTCCTGAAAAATAATGGATATACGACCACCACGAATATCCTGCATTGTTGTGCCTGCGGGATTCAGGCGTGAAATATCAATCGGACCTCCTTGAGCGAGGGCTGCTTCATCACAAAATAGAATTTCACCGGTTTCTATTTTTGCCGATTTGGGGAGGATGCCCATAATGGCTTGGGAAATCACTGATTTGCCGGATCCGGATTCCCCGACAAGAGCAACGGTTCCACCATGGGGGATATCAAAACTTACATTTTTGACAGCCTCAACAACGCCTTCATCCAAGTGAAAATGAATGCGCAAATCTTTGACTTGCAGTAGCTTGTCCATCCAAGCTTTCCCTTTCTGCTGTCGAATTAACCCCCTTAATCCGACGATACCCTGTTATTTTCCCGTATTTTTGAACGTAGATTTTATAAATCTACGCGATCCATCGGGGTATTTATGCCGGACGCATTCAGATTATCCAAGGTCACCGGGTCAAGTAGTAACTCATTTCCGGTGGCAGCCTCTGATGCGCGGTGTAAGATTTCATCGAAATCTTCTAGCTGTGAATCCAAGTTTATACTAATATTATCCGCTTTCAATTGCAAAAACATCCATCCATTCTCACCAGATTTCTTGGTGGAATAATAACGCAGTTTCAATTTGTTAAGCTTGTCCCATTCCAAGGTTTTTGAAATGGGCTTGAGTTGCTGTAATTTCTCATGATCATGTGTAATTTCAGTGACAGCGCGAATATAAATTCGACCCAAAAACACAACAAAAATTGCGGCCAAGCCATAAAGGATCCAGCTTAACCATGTTACGGGTTGGCCCATCATCAAAGGCAACACCACAAGGGATAGGCCTAGCGCACCTTTGGCACCATCCCAAATAAGGCCTTGCTTGCTATATCGTAGAGTTTTTGTGGATGGGACATCTGACATTGTGTTTACTCATTCATATTAGAATTCAATAGAAAAACTATCAATATAAGTGGATAAATCCAACCAATTTGCAGATGGATGTTGCTGAATGGTGTGATTAAATTTTTCTATAAAGGACCAAGTTTCTTCGTCATGGATTAAATGATGGGATAAAAAGCCAGTCGGCTCAATCACATCAACATTTTCCCAGACTTCACGCTTGGCACGTAGATGTAGAATTGCTTGGAGCAGGCTTTCAGTGTCGCCTAAAAATTGACGATTGGCTTTCCAATTTACGGGATCAATATGGGTATTTAAAATATCGGGGCCCGTATTTGGTTGGCGTGGGGTGAAGGTTGATACAAATTTTAAACCTGCCTCTTTCACGGCGTCTTCACCATCATTGCCTAAGCGGTTCCAGGGCGGCACAAAGAGAGGTTTAAATTGACCCCCAAAAACCTCCTTTAAGAGAGAATGACCTTTTTTGAGCTCTTCTGTCATCACTTCTTTTGAGCGATGGTCGCGAAATTCAGCCTTTTTCTCTTCTGTAGGCGCATGATTTACATGGGCAAAGCCATGTTGAACGATGGTGATCTGCTTGTGTTGAGAAGTGAAGGGTTGAAGGCTTTCTTCTAATTGATCCGGGATCACAGCTAAACTGATAGGAGTGTGATCTGTTGCCGTCATAAGTTTTTGTAAGGCAGATGTGTTGGCAACGGCATCATCATCACGCCACCAAAATTCAGCGATGGCACCTTCTTTCGCCCAATTGTCTAGTTCAGCAGTAAAATAAACCCATGGATTGGTAATAAAATCTGTATCAGATAATAGTTTCTGTTTTTCTTCTTTAATCGTCGGCATCTTAATTTCTTAGTAAAGATTTGAGTATAGTTGCGGATTTTTCTGCCCCATCCAGCGGAAATGGAGTATGCGGAATAACCGCTTGATTGGCCAGAAGAATATCTATTTTAGTTGCCAACAGATCAGGTGTTAAATTGTTTTCATCTAAGATAGATAGACGGCCAGCTTCTGCTAATAGTTCTGCGCGTAAGCTTTGTTCGCTTTCATCTCCATCTGCAAAAGGGATTACCAGACTATTCACACCCGTGGCTAGAATATCCATGACCGTATTGTAGCCTGCCTGACTGATAGATAGTTTTGCAGAGGAAAGCAGGGTTCGAAAGTCAGGTCGGGCGTCTTCGATGATCAGATTATCCTGAGCTTGGTTTTTGAGTTTTGTTTTTATGGTATCAGGCAAGTTTGGGCCAAGTAATAGACGCCAAATACCTGCTTTTTTTTGACTGAGCTTAAAGGCTTGAAAGGCAGTTTCATATATGCGCTGGCCTACAGCGCCACCACCGGCTGAAATAACAATTTCGGAAAGGTCGTTTGTTTCAGACGCCTTTGAAAATCCACTATCTACATATCCTGTATAGATGAGTTTATCGCCTAAACAATCTGCATTTTTAAAACTTCTTTCCAAGGGACAAAATTCTTTTTCTCCATGGATAAGAACACGGTCTAGATATTGATTGGTTGTATCAAAGGCAAATTGGCGTTTCTTTTCTTTTTTGGGATCTACCAGAATATCGCGGATAGACGTTGCACAAGGGATGTTATCAGTTTTGGCCTTTTCAAGCAGAGGGATAAGCTCTTCCTTAAATTTACGACGGGCAAAAGGAAAGCCTTCTAAAAGGATAACATCAGGAGATATTTTATCGTATAAATCAATGAGTTGCTTGCGGCGTTCTTGCCACCATTTTTCATCAATCAAATCACCCTTTTCATCAATTAACTGATTGAAATCCCCATTTCTGGTTTTTGTGGGGGGAAGTTGATGAAAATATGCGCCACCAAGGTCAGGTAAGTCTTCAGGAAAACCGCCACTGACATAATGAACTTCAAAGCCAGCTTTAAGGCAGGCGCGGGTGAGGGCGGCCGCGCGCATCTGATGCCCAATCCCAAGAAGATGTTGTACATGAAAGAAAAGTTTGGGTTTTTCTGTCATATACCCTGTTCCTTGTTGGGGTTTGGGCCGGGATGAAGTTTAATATTCATCTCCACAATTGAGGGATGTCCATTATGGTCCAGTTCAAATAAATGTGCTTCGGCTTGATTAAGTTTGTATGGAGGCTTCCCTAACATGGGCCAATCACAAGCCAAAGCCATGATTGCTCTAATCATGGCCAAATGTGTGACACAGACAGTAGCTTGATCGCGTTTTGCAATTTCTTGCAGTAATGGGTTGATGCGGCTTTGAACCTGTCTTGGACTTTCCCCATTTGGCGGTAAGAAATCCAATCCACGATCTTCGTTTTCCTGCATTTCTTTACCAAGCCGTTTACGTAAATCGGGTAAAATTTCTCCTTCCCAATCGCCAAAGCTCATTTCTATCAAGCGCTTATCGGTTGGTGAAACTTGACCAGATAGAATTTCTGCGGTTTCCAATGCCCGGGATAAGGGGCTACTGATCCATTGGAAATCCATCGTGAATTCAGGTAACCGCCATTCTTTTAACCAATCTCTGCTAAGATCAGAAATAGGAATATCTGTATGCCCTTGGAGACGTTTTTCACCATTCCAAATCGTTGGTGCATGTCGAATAAGCAAAAGCGGTGTGGTCATAAAGGCAGGCTCCGCGCAATGATTTGGGCTGCAGCCTGAAGGGAATGATTATATTTTACATTTTCTTCGGCAGCAAAAGACATCTTGTGACGAATATCTTCATATTCCAGAAGGTAGTCTACAGCCTTACTAAAGGCATCCATGTTACCTTCTTCTACCAATAGGCCGGTTTGTTGATGGCGGATGAAGTTGGCGATCCCCACTCTGTTGGCAGAGATAACAGGTAATCCCGCTGCTTGGGCTTCTAACATCGCCAAGCCAAAGGCTTCCTTGATACCAGGCCATACACATAAATCGCAATTTTGAAGAAGATCGGCAATTTCACTCTCTTCCATTTGTCCAGCAAATCGGATTGGTACCGGGAGGTCTGCAAATTTTTCTTCTAAATCTTGGCGACTTTCTCCATCTCCGACAAGGATCAGACTGCAGGCGTTTTCCCCAAGTTTTTTCCAGCTATCTGCAATAATTTCATAGGATTGCGTTTTATCTCCCTTGCGCATCATGCCAACAGCAATTGCCCAGATGTCATTTTCAGGTAAATCTAGTTTTTTTGCCCATTTCCCTCGATCCAGTTGATCCAGATTACTTTGATAGGGGCGTGCGTCCAAGAAAGGCGGTAGTAATATCAGTTCAGTCCAACTTGGAAGATACGGCTTGATACAAGATACATCATCCGGATTTAACACATAAATCCGTCCTGCCAGCGCGAGCGCTTCCTGTGTGGCTTTTAACCCTCGATCCCAAGGGCCATGTTCTTGTTTGGGTGCATAGCTTGCTTCTGCGATGCAGTATGGAATATGAAAATGTTTACAGATCTTTGGGCCAATGAGGTCAGGTGCCTTATGATAAAGGTGATAGGTAAACCAAACTTCTGGTGCGCCATCTTTCTCATATAACGTAATCAGACGCTGCACTTCTGCGGCTGCTTCTTGTTCCAGATTGTCCTGAACTTCGTCATCACCTGTTTTATTATAGGAACGAAATTCGCTGGTCAATTCAACCTTCGCACCTGACATTTTTAACGCTTGGAGTATCAATCGTCCCACACGTCGATCCCCGGATGGGGTCGGATGGTTGGGTGATTTTAACGGGGCGTAGAAGGCGATAGTCATGATCTTCCTTTGAAGGTTACTTCAGGGAAGTATGGTCCAGATTAAAACATTCCGCCAGTCTGGTAATACAATGATCCGCATCAAACTCTTCACGGACACGTTTTTCACCTGCTTGCCCCATTTTAAAGCGTTGTTTTGAAACTGTAATGATTTTTAAAAGCTTTTCTGACAGATTATCTGCATCTTCGGCTTCTGCGAGTAACCCGTTCTTACCATCAACAATTAATTCGGGAATGGCGGATATATTGGTTGATACCACGGCCAGTCCTTGGCTTTGCGCTTCCATTAAAACATTTGGTAAACCATCGCGGTCACCATCTTCGACGACTTTGCTGGCAAGAACAAAGGCATCGGCTTTACGAATTTCTTCCAGTACTTTTTCTTGGGGTTGCGCACCAAGCCAATCAATCTTATCGGATAATCCAAGGTTTTTTGCTTGTGCCTTTAGCTTCTCTTCCAGCGTGCCTCCACCGACTTGTATTAGTTTCCAATGCAAATCTTTCGGCAGTTTTGCTAAGGCATTGAGTAGATCATCATAGCCTTTCTTTTTGACCAAACGACCCACAGAGACAAGCGTAACTTTTTTTTCTGCGGTTGATCCGTCATAATCATTTTCTTTTCGATCAAAATGATCGAAACGTGCCAAATCAAGTCCATGATAAATGAGGTGCACTTTTTCTGGATCAGGGCTCAAGTCTCGCAGATGGGCAGCGCCATAAGCAGTACAAGTTGAAAGCCAACCCATTTCAGCCATTTTTTCCTGCTTTTCCCAATCAGGAATTGTCCAAATATCTTTGGCATGTGCTGACCCACTCCATGGTAATTTACGCATAATTGCGGCATATCTTGTTACGGATGCAGGTGTATGTAAAAAATGAAAATGTACTCGTTCAATACTGTCAGGTAATTCTGTTGCCAATACGCAAGCCTGACCAAATCGGCGAATACGGTTTCGGGTTTTGTCGCGTTTATAATCTTTTAGAAATGCACGGAATGCTTTCGAATACCCCGGTAGACAACGTGCTTTGAGCCATGCTTTTAGAACCCGTGATTTTTCTTCGTGAAGATATTCTGGTAGATAAGATACATCCGCTTCGATTTCGCTATGAATTGGATGACGGGCCGTATCTGTTGGGTGACGCAGGGAGATAATTTTTATTCCCAAACCAAGTTTTTCCAGATTTCGGATTTCTTGGGCAATAAAGGTTTCCGAAAGACGGGGATAGCCTTTCAAGACAAAAGCAACAGAAGGCTTTTCAGATTTTTTCTGGGACATGTTTTGTTTCGTTTGGTTAGATGTTAACCGGAAATTTGTGAAAGCGTTGCAGCTGTCTCACGATTTTTGGCGCGGGTATCAAGATGTTTTTGGGTTAGACGATTCACGCTATCAAGACCATCCATTAAGCCAGGTACAACAACATCACTTGGGCGTTTTTGTTGTGGTAGTTGACGAAGGGCTGTTGCCATTGTGTCTGGACGACGTTCATTGTCATCTTCCAGCATGGAGACCAAACCTAAGGATTGAGCACTTGAAGCACGGATGAATTGTTCCATACGTGGGCGGGTGCGTGGAATAATCATAGCAGGTTTATTAAAAGATAAGATTTCACAAAATGTGTTATATCCACCCATGGCGACGATAGCTGCTGCGTTATCCATCAGGCTTTCCATATGGGCATCAAAGGAAAGCGCTTCTACATCTTCCAATTTGTTTATTCGTTCATCAAAAGCATTTTGCTGTTCAGACTGCATGAAGGGGCCAAATACAATCAAGGCAGGATAGGGTAGGTTTTTGTGGTTTTCATAGGCACGTAAAACCCAGTCAACCATGAGGTCGCCGTCTCCACCACCACCCGGAGTGACCAACAAATAAGGAGGATCAAACTTTGAAATGATATAGGGTTTGATGGCTTCGCTTGGTACTTCTCGTTCCAGATAGCCCGTATAAACCATCTTGCGCAAAACGGATTCAGGTACATGCATCCCATCCAGAGGTTTGCATATTTGCGGGAGGCCATAAACCCAGATTTCATCATATAGATTTTCAAGTGCCGGCATGGCGCCTTTGCGTTCCCATTCTGGTTCCAGAAGATCTGGATCATCCATAACATCGCGTAATCCAAGGACGAGCGGCACACCCATGTCTTTTAACATATGAAGCGTATGTTCAACTTCTCCACGTAATCCCAATGGTTCTTTATCTACGATGAAAAGATCAGGATCGAAGGCTTCTGCTGTATGTTTGATAATGGAGGCACGCATTGCCAAGGTTTCTTCAATATCCATATGAAGCTTTAGAGAAGTGTAATCGCCGTTTCGCAACTTAATCACACCAGGAATACGCACAAAATCAACACGGGAAGAGAAATCAAAGCTACCAATAATGGGTGATCCTGTGAGGATTAAAACACTCAAATTGGGATTTTGACGCACCAAAGAATGGGCAATTGCGCGTGTACGGCGCAAATGGCCCAGCCCAAATGTATCGTGGCTATACATCAAAATTCGTGAAGCACGCTCTATTGCGACCATCTTGACCCGTCTGTTTCCTTGATTACATATTAGATGTAATCGTAAATTATTACGCACACTATCGCAGAAAAGCGATGAAAAACAAGTGGGATCACTCTGCCCAATTTTACTTTTGCAAGCAAGACGTGTGATAAATGCAACAGTCACATTGATGTGACGGTGGTTTCACTTGCGAATAGGTGATGAAAAAAGCATATTACCTCTACACGGGGGAGACTATCGGTTTCATGCCGATAGGAAGTTAAGGATTTAAGAATTTAATGAGCTTGCAAGAAGAAGTTGAAGCGCTCTCGAAAGTGCCCATTTTTGAACGTCTGGACATGGCGAAGCTGAAAGTGCTCGCTTTTACAGCAGATCGTGCCACATATGCACCACAGGACCTCTTATGTAAGGAAGGGGAGCGCGGAGATCGTGCGTTCGTGCTTATGTCTGGCGAAGCCAAGATTTGGGTGGAAACCAATTCTGGCCCATTGCATGTAGCGGATTTAAAACGCCACGATGTGGTTGGTGAGATTGCTTTGCTCGCTGGTTTGCCGCGAAGTGCGACTGTGATTGCAGAGTCGCAAGTAGAAGCCCTAATCTTAAATGAAGATGTGTTTATGCATATGATCCATGAATTCCCAAGTGTCGGGCTTGAATTGATGCGTAGTTTGGCTGAAAAACTTCATAATACGACGTCTCGTCTTCAGGATGTGGCGAATTTACCAAGTGATGAATAGGAAAATTTAGATGTCACGACTTGATAGTGTGATCCGCCGATTGAAAGCACAACGTGCTTGCTTGGATGAGGCGACATCTATGGTAGATGGCAAAAGCGGACATGTTCTTGAACTTGGGCTTGGCAATGGTCGCACATATGATCATCTGCGTGAAAAGCTACCCAATCGAGATATCTATGTGTTTGAACGTCAGGTAAATGCGCATCCGGACTGTATCCCGCCAGAAGATAAATTATTTCTAGGTAATTTAGAAGATACGTTATTGGAAGCGCGCGATAAATTAGGCGCAACGGCGGATTTGTTGCATTCTGATATTGGGACGGGTGATCCAGACAGAAATCGTAAATTTGCAACATGGTTAAGTAGCATTTATCCAGACTTGATGGCCTCTGGCGGGGTAATCCTTAGCGATCAGGAATTAACCTTAGATGATTTTGATCAGCTTCCTTTGCCTCAGGATGTGCAGGTTGGTCGATATTATTTCTATCAAAAGAAATAAGAAAAACAGGAGGTTGTTGTGTTGAATGATAACGTGAAATTAGTTCAGGAACATGCAACAACCATTGCTTTCCCAAAGGATGAATTAGCACAGGAATGGTTTGCAGTCATGTTGCGTGGGCCATCAGGCAGCGGTAAATCTGATCTTGCATTACGTCTTATTGATCAAGGGGCTGTTTTAGTCGCAGATGATCGATCTTGTATGGAAAATAAAGACGGAACTATTTGGGTGAGCCCGCCAGAATCACTAGCAGGCAAGCTCGAAGTTCGTGGTCTAGGGATTATGCAGGTTTCATATAAAGAGCATGCACCGTTACAATTAGTGGTCGACCTAAAACCATTAAATGAAATTGAACGTATACCTGAACAAAAAACTGTAACTTATCTAGGACATGATGTGTCTTATGTACAAGTTTGTGCCTTTGAAGCATCAGCGGCATTAAAAATTCGTTATGCATTGAATGCTGATTGGTTGGAGATATAGAAAGATGAATAAAGCCACGGAAGCTCCAATTTATCTTGTTACCGGTTTATCTGGTGCGGGAAAGTCCACATGTTTACATGTATTGGAAGATTTGGGGTATGAAGCTGTTGATAATCTACCTCTGTCCCTTCTTCCTGCATTAATAGAAGAAGCGATTAACCCTGATTCAGGTTTTGGTCCTTTAGCGGTGGGAATTGATATCCGCAGTCGTAATTTTGACGTCAGTGAATTTATTGATGTGGCAAAGAAACTACAGGCAGATGCAGGCCGACCGATCCGGTTGCTTTATGTGGAATGCGATGATGAAAGTTTAATTTCACGATATAATCAAACACGGCGACCACATCCATTGGCTCAGGACAGTCTGGAGAAATCCGTTGCGTTGGAACGGGAGTTGCTAAATCCGTTAAAAGAGCGTGCGGATCTTGTGATTGATTCAACAGGACAAACCATCTGGCAATTTAGAAGTCGCCTGAAACAGGTTCTAGGGGATGGGGTGGCAGATAAAATGGTGGTGACTTTGATGTCATTCTCTTTTGCTAAAGCTATCCCGCGCGACGCTGATTTGGTGTTTGATGTGCGGTTTTTACAAAATCCTCATTATATTGAAGAATTGCGCCCCCTTACTGGACAAGATCATTTTGTACAGGAATATGTGCGTAAAGATCCCGATTTTGCGAGTTTTATGGAAAAACTTACGGCCCTGCTAGATGTCACAATGCCCCGTTATCAAGAAGAAGGAAAAAGTCATTTGACCATCGCAATTGGGTGTACTGGCGGACGTCATCGATCTGTTTTTGTGGCAGAAGAGTTGGGGAATTATCTGCAGGGTCAATGGTCTTATCATGTGACCCACACGATTATTGGGAATGTTTGATCGTAAAAAGACTTGATGAAAAGGTCTGAATGTTCATACTTCCTAACTGTAATTTTAACATATAAAAATGCGTATATTGCGGGGGCAAAATTTATATGATCGGTTTGGTTTTGGTTACTCATGGCAAGCTTGCAGATGAATTTGTATTAGCCATGGAACATGTGGTTGGTCCACAGGAACAAGTTGCAAGTATTTGCATTGGTCCTGATGATGATATGGAACAACGACGAACAGATATTGTGTCTGCTGTTGGTAAGGTTGATAGCGGTGAAGGTGTAATTGTTCTAACCGATATGTTTGGTGGAACGCCATCTAATCTGGCTATTTCCATTATGGACCAAGGTAAGATCGAAGTTCTAGCTGGATTGAATCTTCCGATGTTAATCCGCTTGGCAAGTGTACGCCAAACCGAAGATATGGACGAAGCTGTACAAGCAGCTCAGGAAGCCGGTGTAAAATATATAAATATTGCCAGCAAGCTACTTGGGAATTAAGCATTTATCGCATAAACAAGATTAAGTAAGTTATAAAAATGAGCGATACAGCTTTTGAGAAAACGTTAGAAATCGTAAATAAGCGCGGCCTTCATGCACGCGCAGCAGCTAAATTTTCAAAACTATCTGATGAATTTGATGCTGATATTCGAGTCAGTAAAGATGGGCAAACGGTTTCTGGCCTATCAATCATGGGGTTGATGATGTTGTCTGCATCTAAAGGGACAACTATAGAGATTGCAACATCGGGTGCGCAGGCAGAAGATGCAATGAAGGCTTTAGAAGAATTAGTCTCAGGCGCATTTGACGAAGAAGAATAAACTCTCATTAATTTTAACATATAAAGAAAAATTTATATCTTGTTCGGTTTTGCTGGACAGATTTATACTTCATTGCTATACCCCGCCATAGATACATCCCTGTTTAATACACTTAACTGTTAGGAAGGAAGCCGATATGTCCGGTTTTACTGATTATAAAGTTGCAGATATTTCTTTGGCTGAATGGGGCCGTAAAGAAATCAATATCGCTGAGACAGAAATGCCGGGTTTGATGGCACTTCGTGAAGAATTCGGCCCAAGCCAACCGTTGAAAGGCGCACGCATCGCTGGTTGCCTTCATATGACAATTCAAACAGCAGTTTTGATTGAAACATTGGTAGCTTTAGGTGCTGAAGTACGTTGGTCTTCTTGTAACATCTTCTCCACACAAGATCAGGCTGCGGCTGCGATTGCGGCTGCTGGTATTCCTGTATTTGCTTGGAAAGGCTTGAATGAGGAAGAGTTCAACTGGTGTATTGAACAAACAATCACAGGTCCAGATGGTTGGGAAATCAACATGATCTTGGATGATGGTGGTGATTTGACCATTATGGCCCATGAAGAGCGTTTCGCACATATCCTCGAAAATGTTAAAGGGCTATCCGAAGAAACAACAACTGGTGTTCACCGTCTACATGAAATGGTGAAAGCGGGTACATTGAAAGTACCTGCGATCAACGTGAATGACAGTGTGACAAAATCCAAATTCGACAACAAATATGGTTGTCGTGAATCTTTGGTTGATGCGATCCGTCGTGCAACAGACGTCATGATGGCTGGTAAAGTTGCTGTTGTGAATGGTTATGGTGATGTTGGTAAAGGTTCTGCTGAATCCTTGCGTTCTTCCGGTTGTCGCGTATTGGTGACAGAAGTTGATCCGATCTGTGCATTGCAAGCAGCAATGGAAGGTTATGAAGTTACAACAATGGAAGATGCGGCTGCGCATGGCGATATCTTCGTAACTACAACCGGTAACATCGATATCATCACAATCGACCATATGCGTGCGATGAAAGATCGTGCGATCGTTTGTAACATTGGTCACTTTGATAACGAAATCCAAGTTGACGCATTGAAAAACTACGAATGGGACAATATTAAGCCACAAGTTGACGAAATCATCTTCCCGGATGGCAAGCGTATGATCTTGTTGGCAGAAGGTCGTTTGGTAAACTTGGGTTGTGCAACAGGTCACCCAAGCTTCGTAATGTCCGCAAGTTTCACAAACCAAGTATTGGCGCAAATGGAATTGTGGAATGATGCCGACAAATACGAAAATGATGTTTACGTATTGCCGAAACATTTGGACGAAAAAGTAGCTGCGCTTCACTTGGCAAAAGTTGGTGCGAAACTAACAAAAATGTCTCAAGCGCAAGCAGAATACATTGGCGTCACTGTAGATGGCCCATTCAAGCCGGATGCATATCGCTACTAAGTTTTCCGATATGGAAAATAGAAAAGGCCGCTCATCATTGGGCGGCCTTTTTGTTTTGATTAGCGGAGAACTTGGTTGAGCCAGTCTTCCAATTTATTAGATAGAAGGTTTGGCACATCTATCATTGAAAGATGGCCTGCATCCGGTAGAGGTTCGAAATCAGAATTTTTGAGCATCGCGTGAAACCGTCTACCCTCGGAAATATTGACCCATTGATCTTCTTCTCCCCATAAAACAAGGCTTGGGACTTGAAGTGTGGGATATAGTTTTTCCAGATCGACGGTGTAGTCATAATCATATTGTCCTATTTGTCGATAATATGCTTTTTGTCCTTCTTCACCGCGCCAAGGCGCTAAAAGGCCATTCATTAAATCTGTATCGATTATTCTGGAAGAGGCGGTTTTAATATGTGCTTCCAATACAGCTAAATGAACATATTCTGGCACATTGGCAAAAGTCTCTTCATTTTTCTGGACATGTCTTGAAAATGGTGTGCCCCATGGAGATAAAATCACACCATCAATAATTGCGATGGCTTTGACGGATAATTCCTCAACCAAATGGGCACCAAGAACACTTGCAGCACCAAAATCATGGCCAATTAAAATTGGATTGGTCAGTTTTTTATGATCTGAAAATTCTTTCACAACGCGGGCAAAGCTGCGCAAACGAACATCTTGGCCTTCGAATTTATCGGAACGCCCATAACCGGGCAAATCAAGTAGATGAAGGCAATAATTCTTAGAAAGTCGCTTAACAACATCAGTCCAGATTATGGCATTAAATGGTGTTCCATGAACCAAGATGAGGTCAGGTCCATTGCCGATTGATGTATGCTTTATATTTCCTGCACTTGATTTGAATTCATGATTGAGTTTAATATATGACA
>NZ_SMMC01000172.1 GCF_009711445.1 Curvivirga aplysinae
TTTGTGATCAATACACAAAAGACATAAACATCCATAAAGAGAGATACATTGTAGAAGCCATATCTATTCAAATCAAACGCATAAAAGGTTAGTTGACCAAAATCAACAAGACGATGATCGTCAATATAATCTGATACGCTTTTACTAAGTCCTACAAGCTCCAAAAGAAAAACAATAACTAAAGCTAAGCAGAATATATAAATATTCCATTTAACTAGTTTGAGCAGAGTTGGATAACAGGTTTGATATACCACTTCTGCCTGCTTGGAGGCTTCGGCTTCTTTTAGTGATGAACTACCAAACTTTGCACCAAAAGCTGCAGCTGAGAAAAAGAGTGAAACCAAAGAATATGCCAAAGAATTAAAAAAGCTAATTCCAAGAATGATAGATAATATAAATATTGCTATCCCGAGAAATACCGCAGAAACATAAAATTTTTCTTCTGCTGTAAAATTAGAATTCTTAATGTCCATTTGACCCAATACTTGTTCTTATAACCAACATATTCATTATTTTATAATGTAATAAAATTTTTCTTCTACAACTTTATCATTGTGAAACCATATCCAATTTGATCATAAAAAAGCCCTGAGAAAACTCTCAGGGCTTTTTTAATTTTACGGCTAAACCGGATTAGCGGTTTTGGCGGTTTTCGATCAATTCATCTACAACGGATGGGTCGGCGAGGGTGGAGGTATCCCCTAAGCTGCCATAATCGTTTTCACCAATCTTGCGCAGGATACGGCGCATGATTTTACCGGAACGTGTCTTTGGCAGACCCGGTGCCCATTGTAACCAATCTGGTGAGGCGATCGGGCCGATTTCATGACGCACCCATTTCACCAATTCTGCTTTTAACTCATCAGATGGTTCTTCACCCGCATTCAAGGTGACATAGGCATAAATGCCTTGGCCTTTGATTTCATGCGGGGCGCCAACAACAGCGGCCTCAGATACTTTTGGATGGGCCACAAGGGCGGATTCAACTTCCGCTGTGCCCATACGATGACCGGAAACATTGATCACGTCATCTACGCGACCAGTGATCCAGTAATAGCCATCTTCATCACGACGACAGCCATCGCCAGAGAAATACAAACCTTTATAGGTGGAGAAATAGGTTTGATAGAAACGGTCATGGTCTTTATAGACCGTGCGCATCTGGCCCGGCCAGCTGTCAGACAGGCATAGATTACCTTCTGTTGCACCGTCTAGTTCCTTACCATCATTATCCACCAATAATGGTTTCACCCCAAAGAATGGGCGGGTTGCTGATCCCGGTTTTAAATCTGTCGCACCCGGTAATGGGGAAATCAGGATACCACCTGTTTCGGTTTGCCACCAAGTATCCACAATCGGGCAACGACCATCACCGACAACATCATAATACCATTGCCATGCTTCTGGATTGATCGGTTCCCCAACTGAGCCCAATAGACGCAAGGAAGAACGGCTTGTTTTCTTAACTGGTTCATCCCCATCACGCATCAAAGCACGGATCGCAGTTGGGGCCGTATAGAATGTATTCACTTGATGTTTGTCACAGACTTGCCAGAAGCGAGAATTATCCGGATAGCTTGGCACACCTTCAAACATCAAGGTTGTCGCACCATTGGCCAATGGTCCATATACAATATAGCTATGACCTGTGACCCAGCCCACATCGGCTGTACACCAATAGATATCGCCTTCTTGATAATCAAAGATATATTCATGGGTCATGGAGGCATAAACAAGATAGCCACCTGTTGTATGCAACACACCTTTTGGGGTACCTGTGGAGCCGGATGTATAAAGGATGAAAAGCGGATCTTCCGCTGACATTTCTTCTGGTGGGCAATCGCTTGATGCTTCTGCCATGGCTTCATGATACCAGACATCACGATCCGGGAACCATTCAAAACTGCCCCCACCTGTACGTTTCACAACGATGCAGGTATCACATTCTGCATCATGGTGATGCATTGCCGCATCCGCATTGGCTTTTAATGGCACGCCTTTGCCACCGCGAAGACCTTCATCGGCGGTAATAATGCATTTTGATTCACAATTGGTGATACGTGTGGCCAAAGCTTCTGGTGAGAAACCACCAAATACGATGGAATGAACCGCACCAATGCGGGTACAAGCTAACATTGCCACAGCGGCTTCCGGGATCATCGGCATATAAATGGTCACCCGATCCCCTTTTTTCACCCCGCGAGATTTTAGAACATTTGCAAATTTACAAACTTCTTCATGCAATTCGCGATAGGTGATTTTCTTGTCCACCGTGGGATCGTCGCCCTCCCAAATAATAGCGGTCTGATCACCACGGCTTTCAAGATGACGATCCAGGCAATTGGCAGAAACGTTCAAGGTACCATCATAGAACCATTTGATATGCAAATCTTCTTGATTATATGACACGCTTTTGACTTGGGTATATGGCTTGATCCAGTCAACACGTTTACCATGTTCACCCCAGAAGCCTTCCGGATCATCGATAGAATGTTGATACATTTCCATATATTTGGCGTTATCAACTTTCGCCTTTTCAGCCCATTCTGTCGGAACCGGGAAAACATTATTGTCAGCCATTGTCATACCTCATTACCTGTTTCGTCACGCCCTGTATGAAATCAGGGCCGTCTTTTTAATTGCGCATATAATGGCACAATGATTTTCAGTTACAAGGCCATTTCCGCAATTTTGTAAACTCTTTTACAGAAAAAATATTATTCTTGTTAATTTGTTAGGTTTATCGATAAGCCATAATTATTTATTATATAATTCAGATAGTTATTATTCTATTTACGCTTATTTTCATTCTGTTGAAATTAAATGTCTCGCCAAGAAATCTTTTGTCTTTTTACTTAAGGGATGTGATTTGCGCGTTTCGTTATTCATCTGCACGATCACAGTTTGTGACGTGGCAACACATTGATCATTTTGATAGACCCCTTGGAACATACCAATTGAACTATTTCCAATCTTGGTAATGCCTGTGCCGATATTCACTTTTCCGGGCCAGTTAACCTCGCTTAATAAATTCAGCGAGATATTCGCAATCACAAAAGACGCGCCTTCATCTGTTAAAGGCTTGCTTGGGTCCAGCAAAAATTCCACCCGCCCCGTTTCAAGAAAGGTACTGAAAACAGCATTATTCACATGCCCTTGGCGGTCTGTATCTGCGTAACGTAATTTATCATAGGTCTGGAAAGGAAAATCATCCAATACCAGTTCTTTGGTCGGCTTTGCCATTTGTTATCCCTGTTTAACTATATGGTTTATTTGCCGGAAAGCTTATCCATGATTTGAACATAAGAAAACCCATATCCGCGTTAGACACAGATATGGGTTCTTATAGACTAAATTCTTAGAGTTTATCCCTTGCGGATTTCCTGTAAGAAACTGTTCATATCAAGCTGTAGGCGATCTGCAAGTTCGGACAGATCCTGAGTAGAACTGGACATTTCAGCCGCAGTCGCCCCGGTTGTTTGTGCCGTGCCTTTCAAGCTTTCAATGGTTTGCGATACTTCAATTGTGCCACTGGATGCCAATTGCACATTTTCGGCGATCTCACGGGTTGCGTGACCCTGTTGATCAATGGAATTCGCCATATCTTCGGTAATCATAGAGATATCTTCAATCACCTTACCGATAGATTGGATCGCATCTACTGCCTGATTGGTGGTCGATTGAATTTCATCAACATGCTGACCAATTTCATCTGTCGCATTTGCCGTTTGATTGGCCAGACTTTTTACTTCATTGGCAACCACCGCAAAACCTTTGCCCATTTCACCCGCACGGGCGGCTTCGATGGTTGCGTTTAAGGCAAGCAAGTTTGTTTGAGCGGCAATATCCTGAATAAGTCCAACCACATCCGCAATTTTTTCTGCCGCGGCAGATAAACCACTTACGGTGCTATCAGTATGGCGCGCCTGTGATACCGCATCCGCCGCAATCTGTGTGGACCGACCGGCTTGACGACGAATATCTTCAACGGAGGCTGCTAGTTCTTCTGCCGCTGCAGCTACCGTTGCCACATTATCAGACGCTGCACTGGCGGCACTTGCCGCTTGTACGGTTTGATTTTCCGCCGAACGTGCCGCATCACTTTGCTGAGTGGCATTATCGTTAATGGCACGGGAAGACACACCTAAAGAACTTAATACTTTCCCAACAGATGTTTCCAGATTATTGGCCAATTCAATTTGGGTATGACGGCGGTCTTCTTCCATACGGGCTGCTTGTGCCTGTTGTTCCTCACGTAACTTTTCATTATCCAGCATATTTTCTTTAAAATGATGGAAAGCAGCAGCCACACTGCCAATTTCGTCACGGGATTTCACAGTTACATCCGCATTCAAATCGCCAGAGGCTAATTGCTCCATTGCTTCGGACACACGCCCCAACGGTTTTGCAATACCATTTCGGGCCACGAGCAAACTCAATGTTACGCCAGCGACGATTGAAATCACGCCAAGCACCAATAGGATTTGAAAGGAATTGGCCTGTTCACTGGAAGCTGCACTCACCGCATCATTAGCAATATTGTCAATTTTACCAAGAAGGCTATCAACCCTATCAGCGATTTGTGCCTCTAGCTTTGCCAATTCCCCTTCTTTCTCTATCACTGCCAAGAAAGACCCATCAATCATCAACGCGTAAAGTCGCGCAGCCAATTCATCATATTCTGTTTGATAAAGAAGAACTTGATCTAAATCACCGTTGATTTCGGTCAACAGATCTTGCAATACCGGATCCGTATTCTTCGAAATAACCAATTCAACGCGTGATTTCGCCTCGGCCACATATTCTGAAATTAAGACGGATTGCGCATCAAAGATTGCACGTTTCTTTTCGTAAATGCTAAGTGCCTCATCATCATATGATAATTCTTCCCCGACACGCATCACGCCTTCAAACTGGCGACCTTTTTCTAAGTTCGCCTTGGTAACTTCACGCACGGAGGAAGCAATTGGCATCACATCATCTGCCAGTTTTTCCACCAACAAACCAATACTGCTAATACTATTAAGTGCGACCAGCCCCAACACAACCAGCAATGCCAGGTTCAACCCGACAACACCGTAGATTTTGGATGCAACACCAAAACCTTTCCCTGTTTTATTAGACATTTTTAAACCTTCTTAGCCTCAAGTCTTGTTGATCTTCTATATTTTATCCTGAGATCATTTCCGGCTTCTTGTCGGTATTTTTCCAACATTTTTTAATTAATTGACACCATATTATGGTGGTTTAACAATTGTCACGCATAAAATAAAATTAAACATTTGTTTCAATATTCAACAATTATGTTTTTATAAAAAATTCCCCCCCTCTTGAAATTGGCTTAAAAGTCCCATTTTAAATACGGTTCTATCTTTTCTTTAAGGATGAGCTATGTTAGTTCAGCCAAGGTTTTATAGGATTTTGTCTATTCGCTTTAACTGAAAGCGAAATTCAGATAAAAAACAAAAGAATGATTTCATAAGAGCCAGTATCTTGGCGGAATGGGTACCTATGCGGAATTTTTTGGACTTTGAACAACCAATTGCGGATTTGGAAGGTAAAATTGAGGAATTACGTCACCTCGTTGATGATGGTGAAGTAAATATCGCTGATGAAGTGGGCAAATTGCAAACCAAAGCAAATAAATTACTCACATCCACCTATGCTAAACTTTCCCCTTGGCAAAAAGTTCAAGTCGCACGCCATCAAGACCGCCCGCATTGCATTGATTATGTAAATGCCTTGATCGAAGATTTTACCCCATTGGCAGGGGATCGTAATTTTGGCGAAGACCACGCCATAATTGGTGGCATGGGTCGATTTCGGGGTCAAAGCTGTGTTGTTCTAGGCCATGAAAAAGGTAATGATACTGAATCCCGAGTAAAACGTAACTTTGGTATGGCGCGTCCAGAAGGCTATCGTAAAGCCATTCGCTTGATGGAACTGGCAGAACGGTTTGACCTGCCTGTAATTACATTTGTGGATACACCTGGTGCTTATCCGGGTGTTGGTGCCGAAGAACGTGGTCAAGCCGAAGCCATCGCACGCTCTATTGAAAAATGCTTACAAATTAAAGTTCCATTGATTTCTACCATCATCGGTGAAGGTGGCTCTGGTGGCGCGATAGCAATCGCAGCCGCAGATACCGTGATGATGCTGGAACATTCCGTTTATTCCGTGATTTCCCCAGAAGGCTGTGCGTCTATCTTATGGCGTAGCGCCGATGAAGCAAAAACAGCTGCGGAAACTTTACGCCTAACCGCACAAGACTTAAAAGAGTTGAAAGTCATCGACACCATTGTGACAGAACCCGTTGGCGGCGCCCATCGTGATCCTGCTGGTGCCATTCAATCCGTCGCACAGGAAATTGAAAACCATCTGAAAGATCATATGGCTCTTGATGGGGGTACTTTACGTTCCAAACGTCGTGAGAAATTCTTGGCTATGGGTCGCCCATAATTCAAAGGTAATCAGTGATCTATGTCCGACGGCCCGCTTCATATTTATCGCGAAAAGAAGGCTGACGGGCATATTCGCCCTGACGGTATACAGGCCTTGGCCGTTGAAAAACTGCAAAGTCTGCATAATGCTTTAAAAGGTTATGAACCGGATACGGGTTCCAAAGGCTGGAAAGACCGCTTCGGCCTTGGGCGACGCAAAGTCGAACCACCGCTAGGCCTATATATGTATGGCGGTGTTGGGCGCGGTAAATCCATGATCATGGACTTGTTTTATGAGACCGCCCCAGTTGAAAAGAAGCGTCGCGTCCATTTCCATGAATTTATGATCGAAATTCAGGAAGCCATCCAAATCTGGCGCAAAGAACAAACCAATCGCGCCACCAAAGAGACAGACCCGCTTCCACGTATTGCTCAAGATATTGCTGCCGACACATGGCTGTTATGTTTTGATGAATTTCATGTCACAGATATAACTAATGCGATGATTTTGGGGCGCCTCTTTTCATCTTTGTTTGAACTGGGCGTGGTGGTGGTTGCCACCTCTAACTGGGCACCTAACGATCTTTATAAAGATGGTCTTCAAAGAGAGAGTTTTTTACCTTTTATCGATCTCTTAAAAGAAAAACTGGATATCCTGCATCTGGATAGTCCGACAGACTATCGTTTAATCCATTTGGACCGTATGCGTACATATCACGCACCGCTTGGACCCTCAACTTCTGAAGAATTAGACAAGATTTTTGGTCTCCTCACCGAAGGGGCAAGAATTGAAGCTGAAACCCTGACGGTAAAGGGACGCAATCTCGGATTCGACACCACAGCACGCGGTGTCTTAAAAACTGATTTTGAACGTCTTTGCGCACAACCTCTAGGGGCCGAAGATTATATCCGTATTGCAGAACGGTTTCATACAATCGTAATGGATGAAGTACCAACCTTGTCATCCAATAAAAGCAATGAAGCCAAACGTTTTATGATGTTTGTAGATGCGCTGTATGAACATAGCTGTAATTTAATTATGGGCGCCGATGGCGAAGCCACCCAGCTTTATCCGGAAGGTAAACATGCTTTTGAATTTGAACGCACCGTTTCACGCTTGATTGAAATGCAATCCAAGGAATATCTATCTTCCCCCCATAAAGTGCTTTCCGATGAAGGCGGTATTGATCAGCTTTTAGATCAATAAGTAACCGAATTTACATCGAGATCTATTTTTTTCATATTTCAGTCATAAAAGCTGTTGACCGACCCGACAGAAACCTATAGATAACGCCTCAACGCAATGTTTCGTGCCCCTGTGGCGGAACTGGTAGACGCGCTGGATTCAAAATCCAGTTTCCTTACGGAAGTGCGAGTTCGATTCTCGCTGGGGGCACCACTCTTCTTTAAAGAGATTGATCAGCACCTTTAAGGTGCTTTTTTTGTATCTGATTTTAGGATAGATGTGCATTCCTTCATTCTAGGCGTCGTTCACTGGCAAATACGATCCTTACCAATAGTTTAAAGCCTTACTTAAGAACATTCTAAAATATTGATGAATATCAATGTATTTTTTGATATTCTTCCTCATATAAGGGTTAGAATAAGTGTAGGAAATTGGTCTTGGCAAATAAAACCCAAGATTTTCCTTACTAATCTGCTAACAAAGGATCGAAGAATGAGTTTAGGTAAAACACGCACCATATGTGATTTTTTCATTCATAAGTTGCATGGTCTCGCCTTCCTGACAGTTACCTTCATCATGCTATTTTCAAATCTATCTGCTAAGGCAGAAGTCGACTTTAATTCTTTCTTCGCATCACATAACGCCGTGATGATCTTAATCGAACCTAAAAGCGGTGAGATTGTAAAAGCCAATCAAGCAGCATCAGACTTTTATGGTCACCCGCTTGATACACTTGAAAATATGAAAATCTCTGAGATCAATATGCTAACGCCAAAGCAGGTAGCAGAAGAAATTCAACTTGCCAAAACCGAAAGCCGAAACTTCTTTATTTTCAGACATATGATCGCAGACGGTACCGTAAAAACAGTAGAGGTATATTCCAAACCATTAGAGTATCAGGGAAAAACAGTTTTATTTTCCGTAATCCATGATGTTTCTGACAAGAAAACCATCGAAGAAAGCTTGGCACATTATCAAAACCGCCTGGAAAATATGATAGATGAACAATCCACTGAAATTGATCATCAATATATGACCATTATCGTTCTACTGACTGGAGCCGGAGTTATTGCAGTTGCTTTCATATATATATTGATGAAATCACTTCATACTCAAAAAAACATTACAGCTGGTTTAGAAGAAGCTGAGAAAATCGCTGCTCTAGGGAATTGGTCCTATGACGTATCCACCGGATTAATGACTTGGTCCAATGGACTTTGGGAAATTTTTGGTCGCGAAAAAATTGAACCTTTAACTTATGAGATATTCACTCAATGGATCACACCAGAATATCGAACCTATCATGACGAAGTCATGGGCAGAATGCTGCGTCTAAAGCGGAATGAGAAACTCGAAAACTTTCAATATGATATCGTCTTGCCCAGTGGGGAAATAAAAACTGTGGAGGTTCAGTTACAAGTCGAATTCACAGAAACCGGTCAACAAAAGACCTTGTTTGGAACTGTCCAAGATATCACCGAAAAAATCCGTATCAGTCGACAGCTCATGGCAAGTGAGCAACGATTTAAAGATTTTTCATCCGCCTCATCGGACTGGTTCTGGGAAATGGATCAAGATTTAAGGTTTTCCTTCTTCTCAGGAAAATTGGAAGAACGTTCGGGCCTATTACGGGAAGACCTTCTTGGAAAAACAAGAAAAGAAATTGGTATCTCCGATGTTGATGATGAAAAAATGAAAGAACATTTCGATACACTTGATCAACATAAAGAATTCAAAGATTTCGTTTATTCCAACATAACAAAAGATGAAACTTTCTGGCTATCCATCAGTGGTCTCCCTGTTTTCGACAATCAAGGAAAGTTTAAAGGGTATCGTGGCACTGGTAAAAACATTACCACGCAAATTGAAAATGCTAATGAATTGGAAGAGGCTAAGAAAAAAGCAGACAATGCCAATCACGCTAAATCCGAATTCCTTGCCTCTATGAGCCATGAGTTACGCACCCCAATGACCACTGTGATCGGATTTGCCGATCTCATTTTACAAGATAAAACCACGCCAAGCATAAAAGAAAACGCTGAACGTATTCAAGTTGCGGCGAAGTCTCTTTTAGGGATTGTGAATGATATTTTGGATATGTCCAAGCTGGAAGCGGGGAAATTGGAAATCGAGCATATTGATTTCGATCTGAAAGATTTATTAGATGAAATCCTGCATATGTTCAACAATGATAGCCACACCAAGAAAGCCTTAAGCTGGGATCTACAAATTGGGGAAAATGTCCCTCAATTTATCAATAGTGATCCAACCCGCATCCGACAGATTTTAATCAATCTTGTGGGCAATGCGCATAAATTCACACAAGAAGGCAAGATTTCTATCTCTTGTACAATATTTGAGAATAACCAATTGGAATTCAAAGTGGTTGATACTGGTATCGGTATGAATGATGATGTTACTCAACATATCTTCGAAGAATTCACACAGGCAGATGCGTCCATCTCTCGGAAATATGCCGGTACGGGACTAGGCCTTACGATTTGTAAAAGATTGGTGAAATTGCTGGGTGGCAAAATAGATGTAGAAAGCGAGCTTGGGGCTGGGTCTACTTTCTGGTTTAAAATCCCCTTCTCTGCTGCCAAAACAAATAGGGTTAAAACGCTTTCAAAAAACGCGGCATCGGAAATAGAAAGTAAGAGAGCACTGAATATTTTGGTGGCCGAAGATGTACAGGTGAATCAAATCCTGATCAAAGCATTGCTAGAGAAATACGGCCATAATGTCACCACGGTTGATAACGGTCTGGAAGCTGTCACAGCACATAAAAATTCAAATTTCGATGTTATTTTAATGGATATTCGAATGCCGGAAATGGATGGTATAGAGGCCACTCAAGAAATTAGAAATATGACATCACCACATGCGCAAATCCCAATCATCGCAGCCACTGCTGATGCCACAACAGAACATGTGGAAGATTATCTCAATTGCGGTATGAATGGATTTATCAGTAAACCTTATGATATCAATAATATCCTCACCACCCTCAACCAAGTGATGGACGAAGAAATCCACGCCTTGGCAAATTCAGCTTAATCATTCTAGATTTCTGACACGCATAGGGTAGAAAATCCTTAAAAATACAAATATTGGATACTCTGTGAGCAACAACATAGCGTATTTATGATAAGCTCTTCCCTGTTATCTAAATTTGAAGAATATGTGAAGCTACGATAACACTCTCTCACTTTTCCGCATTTTGCGCAGGCCAACGCAACCTATATGATATCTTTTAAACATAGCAATTTTGATCAAGAGATGTTTTGAGGGATGCTTATAGTGGCCTTATGACTGATGCTTACAAAAACAGAATGAATAGGGTTTGCGATTATATCGCAACGCATTTGGATGAAGATCTGAGCGTTGAGAAACTGGCTTGTATTGCCAATTTTTCTCGTTTTCATTTTCACCGACAATTTCAAGCCTATGTGGGTTTGAATGTATCGGCCTATGTGAAACTGGCACGTTTAAAACGAGCCTCTTATCATCTTGTTTATAAAAAAGAGCGGAAAGTCATTGATATTGCGTTTGATGCCGGTTTTGAAACACCGGAATCCTTTTCCCGGGCCTTTAAGAAAACTTTCAATCAAACACCGACGGCATTTCGTAAAGATCCAGACTGGCTCTATTGGCATGCGCAATATGATTTTAACATACCGACAGAGGAAAAACTCATGGATATCAAAATCATTGACTTTGAAGCCACTAAAATTGCGGCCCTTGAACATCATGGCGCCCCAGCGCTTGTGAATAAAACCGTCGATAAATTCATCGAATGGCGTATGGGCAACAATTTGTCCCCTTATGAAACACATCGCACTTTTGGCATTATCTATAATGATCCAAATAATGTTGAACCGGATGATTTCCGTTTCGATGTCTGCGGAGAAGTAGAACAGGATATTCCTGACAATAGCCAAGGCATTGTGAGCAAAAACATCCCTGCGGGAAAATGTGCGGTTGCCCGCAATGTGGGACCCCATCGCAATATGGATAAAGTCGTCTATCAAATGTATGGCGAATGGTTACCGGAAAGCGGTGAGAAAACCCGGGATTTCCCGCTCTTTGTTGAATATAAAAATTCTTGTGCAGAAGTAGATGAAAGCGAATTAATTACGGATATTTATATCCCGCTTGCCTAAGCCTATTTACAAATAGAAGTCTATCAGAGAAAGCTAGGTGATCTAGCTTTCGCTCATCTGCTTTTAAGAACCTACAAATTTTAAATATCATGTAAATCTATTATAATTTTACATTTCCACATATGTTTTGTTGATAATTTTCCAGTCACTCTCAATCTTCAACAAATGAAAGTGATTTACATAATTATGCCCAAGTAAATTATCTTCAATTACGCTGGCGCTCGCTGCTTTTCCGGTAATATGAATATAGCCTATTTCTGCATGATAGGCTTCGCCACTATCCTTTGATGATTTATTCGCTTGCAACTCTTCATAGAAAGGGGCTGTGGTTCCGACTTCTAGCTGATCCCCCATAAATCCCGACATACTTGCTTCTGGATAAAAGATAGAACGTAACAATGATAAATCAGCCGCATAACTACCTTCCATATAGTTATGCAACAGCTTGCGGATTGCCGCAAATTCCCTTGGTGCCGGCATTTATTCTTCCCAACTTTTTAACAGCCAATAAATTAGAAAATATTAATGTACAATAGCTCAATTTTCCAAAATCCTAAAATAAATTAATTTAGGTTAAATTTTACAAAAAACATCTATGCAAAGTAGAAAATCTTGTCTATTCTCTGCCGCAATGAATTGGGGGATTCAGATGATTATTAGAAAGTATCCGGAGGGGTCGGAGAAACTTGAGGATGGGCTGATCATCAAGGACGATTCCTTTCTAGACGAATGCGATTGGCGTCTAAAAAAATTTTATGACTTATGGATGGAAAAGCATGATAGCTATGCTTTGCCGTCAAAAAAGGATTTTGATCCTGTCGAAATGTGCGATCTGTTACCGTATATTATTATGGTAGATATCCATACAGAGACGGAAGATTTCCGCTATCGACTTGTTGGCACCAATGAAGTCCAGTTTCGTGGTATGGACCCAACGGGGCAACTTGTACGTGACACATGTGCGGCTGCGAATCCTGAAAAGGCCATAAAAATCTATGACTATGTCATGAATAAAAAGAGAGCACTTTATAATGTTTGCTCTTTTAGAATCGGTCATCGTCGTAAATTTTTTGATCAAACACTCTTCTTACCCACCGCCTCAAATGGCATCGATGTAGATGTTGTGATGGCTATCAGTGTTCAAGTTGAAGACAAGAATAGAGATTAAGTATCTTGTTTTGAAAGCGGATGAACAGCTTGAACTAATTTCATAAGCTGTTCATCTTGAATATGAGTGTAAATCTGGGTTGTGGATATATCCGCATGTCCTAATAATTGCTGAACAACCCGTAAATCCGCACCACGATTTAACAAATGACTGGCAAAAGCATGTCGCAACACATGCGGACTAACTTTTTTTGGTTCTAACCCGGCGTTAACCGCCAGCTTCTTTAACAGCTGCCCCACCCGCTGTCGTGTCAGGTGACCTTCCTTACTATTGGAGGGAAAAAGATAAAAGCTGTCATCAACACCTTTTGGAAAAAACCAACCTCTTAAAGTTTTATAGGCAGCTAAAGCATCTCGTGCGGGGACAGAAAGAGGCACCAAACGCTCCTTTTGTCCTTTACCCATAACCAACATATGGTCTTGATCACGCAAAACCGCTGAATAGGGTAAACTCACCAACTCACTCACCCGTAAACCTGATGCATACAGCAATTCTAACAAGCATGCGAGGCGGATATTTTCCGGCTCTTTTTCCTGATGTGCCATTAACAATAATGCATCTACCTCGTCCTCACTCAGCATTTTTGGCAAAGGGCGCTGCAATTTTGGACTTTCAAGCTTTCCACTTGGATCATCTTCCGCCAGACCTTCGTCATAAAGGAACCGATAATATTGACGCATGGCAGATAAACGCCGGGAAACCGTACTGGCTTTCACACCTTCTTTTTCAAGGGCAACCAAATATTGTCGCAGCTGGTGAGTATCAGCCTTTTCAAGACCAGAACTTAAAAATCCGTTTATATCCAATAAATCACGACGATAGGCTTCTATCGTATTTGCGGCCGCACCACGTTCTGCCATCAACATTTCCAGAAAATTTTCCAGATAGCGTGCCATCGCTAAACGAGGCCCTTAAAGGCCATTCTCCAATGCGGCTTCAACGGCTAATAGTCTCGCTTCCTGTTCCAAACCAATCTGATTTAAGGCTTCAATTGCGCTCACAACCGAAGCAGATGATACACGTGGTAAATCTGTTTCCCCTAACATGGAGATCACACGCCCAACTGTTTCTGCCACACGATTTTGATTTGCAGCGAACTTTACCAAACGCATAGTCGCCGGATTTGGTGTCAACGCTAATAGATTAGCATCACGCATTGCCATCTCTTCCCATGCTAGTATTGAAACGGGTTGGCGGTCCAAAACTTCGATCAAAGAATAAGCCATATCCAAACGACGTAAAATTTCTACTTCGGATTCATCTGCAACTGTGGATTCCACATAAGAGATCCAGCCTCGACGCCCTTCTTCTTCATTGATCATTGTCATTTGATCAGAAGATGCGATACGTGACATAGCCCATAACTCATTTAATTCCTGCGCCGCATCCGCATTGCGAATAGCTTGATCCATAAGTTGGTCAATCCATACCTTGGCTGGTTTACTGCGTCCCACCGCATAAAGAGATCGTGCCGCTTCATCCGCAAAATGCCACAAATCAGCACGAATTGGCATTTGACCAATCAACCCCTCAAAAGCAGCAAGCGTTATGCCATAAGTCCCGCCTTTACGCGCAAAATCCAGCGCTTTTTCAATAATGACGGCCCGCGTTTCTTCCGTAGGTTCTGCAGCTGCTGCTTGATATAATAAAGCGCGGGTATAAGCAGAGTAATTAGCTTCTGCCGTAGAAAGCGGCGCTTTTATTTCTTCAGGTTTAAAGCTTTGCGCCATATAAAGCTCTGCAAGTTTTGGCCCCTCAATAACCCCTAGTTTCATCCCTTCTTCTGCGGCTTGCATACGTAATTGAATATCCGTTTTCGGATTATTTACCAAAGCATGTAAGATGTTCACGTTGATATCAGATGTAAGTATACTGTCAGGCAAGGGTAAATCGGCCGCAGTGAACATAGCTAGATGCAGAGGTGTTAATGTCGAAACGGTTGGAATTTCAGAATTTAGTCCTAAAATTTTATCTGCCAATGCGTAGAATAATGGATCATCATCGCCATAATCCTGCAAAATTGTAATGCCAAAATTGGCACCATCAACATTGCCTTCCAAGAGATGACAGAAAGTTAAATTCTTTTGCCAGTAAGGTTCCCCTAGTTTCCCAGTTTGACTATGAACTAAGTCACAAGATTGCGTGAAATTACTTTCAAGCAAAGAAATTTCCAACAGCTGTTCGGCAAAGGCCTGAAATTGATCATTCTCCAAACCAGCCGCCAAAATTAATTCTTTAGCTTCTTTGCCAAACCCCAGTGCAATCAAACGACCCACACGCATTTTCAAAACATCTATACCATCTGCAAGGATGATTTCATTATCACCTTCAAGACTTGGTGTTTCCGCCGAAGTAAGCAAAAGTTTTTTGGCTAGCAACTGTAATGTTTTAGACCCAATACGATCTGGAAGAGATGTAAAGATCGCTTTCATTTGCGCGCGGTTTGATCCCGCCCACATATTCACGCCAAGCCCACCTGTGGCTTTGGTATCAAATAAACCCGCAGTCGCAGGATCAATGACAGCCAGACTTTCTTCTGAAACGATACCCGGTATTGCCGAGCCACCTTCATTTGCCGGAACAGAAGTAATTGCAGGAACCTGATTATCTTCATTAACCTGAGTTGGTTCTAGTTCTTCATCAGACGGAAACAGGCTGATCGGATCTTCTTCCTCAAGCGGTTTAACTTCCAATACTTCCTCATCAGAAGTAATCACAGATGTGGTTGATTGGGACCAAGCCAAACTTGGCATAACGAATGCCGAAATCAGCAGAGCAATTTTAAATTTCTTATTCAAAGAAAGGGATTTCATAAATTTATAGCCCTTCTAGCTATGGAGGAACCCTTCTAGCTCATCTAAAAGCTTAGCGAGGGAACTGGTCATCATCCAGTGTTTTTTCAACATCACGTGTTGGGGCCGGTATATCCCAGCTCGCCAAAAATACGCCACCGCCAATAATCACAACGGCCAACAGCGCCACGAAAAATGTTAATAGCTTGCCCATATTTTCCTTATCCTTTTGTCCTAAAAATCTACGTTCAGGATATATAAATCAGATTGTGTCCATACCTTAACTGCTTCGCATTTCCGCAACAAGCCCGTCTTAGACTGCTTTTGATCTAAACTCACAAATTATTTTCATAGGAAATTAAGCCGATCAATGGCATTTTTCTTTACCCTATGGCTCGACTGTGGCAATTCTGCGGCAAGCGAAATTTTATTTGCTTTAATTAAAGCAGAAAGATCAGGCTAAAACCTGATAAATGTAAAATGAATGATATGGATAAAAATGTTGCTTTTGGAATAGAAGATGATGACCATAGCAGCGACCAGATTGTAAATTACGACCCGGTCAATACCAAAGGCTTGACCCTAACCCAACCCGTTGTTCTGATTGGTATGATGGGCGCAGGTAAATCCGCTATAGGACGAATGATCGCCCAGGAATTAGATCTTCCCTTTATGGATGCAGATCATGAAATAGAAAAAGCCGCCGCCCTAACCATTCCAGAAATTTTTGAAAAATACGGCGAGGACCATTTCCGATATGGTGAACGCAAAGTGATTTCTCGTTTATTACGTAGCCAAATTCATATTCTAGCCACAGGCGGTGGGGCATTTATGAATGAAGAAACCCGCCAAACAATCGCAAAAAATGCGATTTCGATATGGTTCAAAGCCGATTTCGATATTTTATGGGAACGAGTGTCACGGAAAAGTCATCGACCCTTGCTACATACAGCCGATCCACAAGGCACCTTGAAAAAACTGATTGAAGACCGATATCCAGTCTATGAAGAAGCTGATATTATTGTAGATTGTGATGATGTTTCCAAAGAAGACATGCGTGATCGTGTTATTGAAGCTTTACGACATTACCTTACTCAATAAACCACAATTTTGAAAAATATAAGGACTTAATCACTGTGACCCTTGCCTCTGCCTCTCATGAACGTATCAATGTTGCTTTGGGTGACCGATCTTATGATATTGTGATCGGAACCGATGTGTTGGCGCGCGCGGGGGAATTAATGAAGCCCGTTTTAAAGTTACCAAAGGTTATCATTGTTACCGATGATAATGTTGCACCTTTACATCTGGAAGCTTTGCAAAAATCTTTGGACCAAGCAGATATTGCACATGAAGCGATTATTATGCCTGCAGGTGAAAGCACAAAGAGCTTTGAAAATCTAAGCAATTTGATGAATGACATTCTGGGTCGTGGTCTTGAACGCAAAAGCTGTCTTGTTGCTCTAGGCGGTGGTGTTATCGGGGATTTAACCGGATTTGCCGCGGCAATCGCCATGCGTGGCATCGAATTTGTGCAAATTCCAACCACTTTACTTGCTCAAGTGGATAGTTCTGTTGGTGGTAAAACCGGCATTAATGTGCCTGCTGGCAAGAATCTTGTGGGGGCTTTCCATCAGCCGAAAATGGTTCTGGCTGACATGACCGTATTGGACAGCTTGCCAAAGCGCGATTTATTAGCCGGATATGCCGAAGTCGTAAAATATGGTGCCTTAGGGGACGAGCCTTTCTTCACATGGCTTGAAAGTCATGGTCAGGACCTAATTGATGGTGCCATGTCCGCACGTATCGAAGCCGTGAAACGGTCCTGCCTTGCCAAAGCAAATATCGTGGCACAAGACGAAAAAGAAGGTGGCGTTCGTGCCTTGTTGAATTTAGGCCATACCTTTGGACATGCCCTTGAATCCGCCGTTGGATATGGCGGACGTTTGGTTCATGGCGAGGCCGTTGCAATCGGCATGGTGATGGCATTTGATCTATCTGTTGCGATGGGTTTGTGCCCGTCAGATGATGCGGCACGATTGCGTCGTCATCTAGCCGCCGTTGGCCTGCCAACGGATCCAACACATATTCCCGGCATGACTTGGAATACCGAAGATCTGATCGCCCGTATGGCAACAGATAAGAAAGTTGCCGATGGAAACTTAACCTTTATTTTGGCACGCAGCATGGGCGACAGCTTTATCACTCAAGATGTAAAAGTTGAACAACTTGCACTAACTGTGTCAGAATCTATTGGCGAGACCCTTTTGGGTGACTAAATAGACCATAAACTAGGTTTAAATCATGGACGAAAGCTGGACACCGCTTCTTATTTCAGGCGGCATTGTATTTTTCTTACTTCTTATTTCAGGCTTCTTTTCAGGCTCTGAAACTGCGCTGACGGCATCTTCACGCCCACGCATGCATCAACTTGCCAAAAATGGTGATAAGCGTGCGAAGACCGTTATTGGCTTGCAAGAAAGAAAAGATCGCATGATTGGTGCGATCCTACTTGGCAACAATCTTGTTAATATTTTGGCTTCTGCTTTGACCACATCACTCTTCCTTTCCTTATTTGGGGAAGCGGGTGTCGCTTATGCTACATTAGTTATGACAGCTTTGGTTTTGATTTTTGCTGAAGTATTGCCAAAAACATGGGCTTTAACCAAACCAGATTCCATGGCCTTGATGGTGGCACCTATTATGAATGTGCTGACCACTTTATTTGCACCTATTACCGCCACGGTTCACTTGATCGTGCGTGCAACCCTTCACCTATTTGGTTTAAAACTGGCTGATGAAGCCAATGAAGAACATAAAGAAGAAGAATTGCGCGGTGCTATTGAACTTCATGAAGGATCTGAACCAGAGGTTAAACAAGAACAAAAAATGTTGCGCTCCATTCTCGATCTGGATGACGTGGATATTTCAGACATCATTACCCATCGGTCAAATGTTGTGATGTTGGATTTATCCGATCCTACTTTGGTAAATGTTGACAAAGTACTGGATAGTACTTTTACACGTATTCCACTATTTGAGAATGATCCAGATAATATCGTTGGTGTTTTGCATGCAAAACCTTTATTGCGGGCCGTACGCGCACACCAAAATTCCCTTGAAAGCATTGACCTGAAAGAGCTTTCATCCGACCCATGGTATGTACCTGAAACCACAACATTGTTGGATCAATTGGAGGCTTTCCGGGAACGCAAGGAACATTTTGCTGTTGTTGTCGATGAATATGGCAGCTTTATGGGGATCATCACCCTTGAAGATATTCTGGAAGAAATCGTTGGTGAAATCGACGATGAACAAGATGTCACTGTTAAAGGTGTGAACATGTTATCCGATGGCCGATATTGGATTGATGGCACTGTTACGTTACGTGATTTAAACCGCGAATTTGAATGGGGCTTGCCTGATGATGATGCAGCAACAGTTGCCGGATTGATTCTCTATGAATCCCGCACGATCCCCGTTGTTGGACAAACCTTCCAATTTTTCGGTTTTCGTTTTGAGATCACAGAACGCGAAGGTAATCGAATTAAATCCTTGATCCTGACCCCACCGGTTGAAGAAGAAGCCGAAGAAGAAAAGGATTGATCCATGCCTTTGCCAGAACCGAAAGTGAAACGTCATCATATTCATACGCGTAAGGTAACGGTAAATGCCTATATCCGCGAAGATGGCCTGTGGGATATCGAAGGCCATATGAGTGATGAAAAATCCTATGATTTCAGCACTATGCATCGTGGCGAGATTAAGACAGGCGAACATCTTCACGGTATGTATTTACGCTTAACCGTAGATGATAAATTGAACATCCATGATGCAGAGGCCAAAACAGATTTTGGCCCCTATAATATTTGTGCGGCGAATAACGACGCCTATAAAAAATTGATCGGTGAACAAATAAAGCCGGGCTTCACCGGGATCACGCGCCAACTTTTCAAAGGTATCAAAGGCTGCACCCATATGACAGAACTGTTAGGCCCTATTGCCACAACAGCCTTTCAATCTGTCTTTGCCTCCAGCCGAAAGGCAAAAGAAATCATTGGACAACCGTTGCCGGAGATCGATCCGGATGCCCCCGTGAAGCGCCCACCGCATCTCAATACATGTCATGCTTTGGACATTAAAGGGCCCGTTGTCGAAGAACTTTATACGCCCTTCTACAAACCTGAAGGTGAAGAAGACGATAATCCGGGCATTAAGCTTTAATTCAAAAACGCTTTGGTTTTCTGGCGTAGAAAAGGTAACACTTCCTCATCAAACCACGGGTTCTTTTTCAACCATCCTGTTGTACGCCAGCTAGGGTGGGGTAACGGCAAAAAGCCTCTATCAAGATAATCTTCATAATGACGGATCGTTTCCGTCATAGTTTTTTGCATTTCTTTTCCCAGATAGTATTTCTGTGCGTAAGACCCGACCAATAAAGTTAATCCAATATTGGGAAGCTGCGCCTTCAGACGTTCATGCCATTGAGGGGCGCATTCAAGGCGTGGAGGCTTATCACCACCTTTTGGAATTTTGCCGGGATAACAAAACCCCATGGGCATAATCGCGATGTTTTCTTCATTATAAAACTGATCTTTATCCAACTGTAACCATTCACGTAACCGATCGCCACTTGGATCATTCCATGGAATACCGGTGGCGTGGACTTTGGTGCCTGGTGCTTGCCCAATAATCATCAAGCGCGCCTTTGCATTTGCCACGACAACAGGTCGCGCACCTAAATTCAATTCTGGCTCACAAATCTTACAGGCAGAAATTTCTAAAAACAGATCAGATAGTTTTTCCAATACTATTCACCGACTGTTCGCAAAAGCTGTTCTACAAGTTTAGGAACAGTTTGTGTGGCTGGACCGTAAAGCGCATCATCAAACAAGCTATGCCCCTCGGAAGGTTCCATATTGATTTCCAGACTTTCCGCATGACCAAATTGCTTTACCGTCGCAACGAAACCAGCCGCTGGATACACATTGCCAGAAGTACCGATGGAAATAAACAAGCCACAACGCGACAAGGCGTCGCCAATTACATCAAGCATAAAAGGTTCTTCGCCAAACCAAACCACATGCGGGCGCATCCCATTATCTTGTCCGCATTTAGGGCAAAGTGTTTCGACAATAATCGGGGCTTCCCAAGCCAAAACAGCATCACAATGGCTGCATCGCGCTTTCAATAATTCCCCATGCATATGGATCAGATTTCGGCTGCCGGCACGTTCATGAAGATTATCGATATTTTGTGTCACCACAAGTACGTCATTTGGCCATTTTTCTTCTAATTTCGCCAAAGCTTCATGGGCCGCATTTGGTTTTATGGCGGGATCAAGTATCCCATCACGGCGATCATTATAAAATCTATGAACCTGATCCGGATCACGTTCAAAGGCTTCTGGCGTGGCGACATCTTCGATATTCACTTGTGCCCAGATACCATCCGCATCCCGGAAGGTAGATAAACCGGATTCTTTTGAAATGCCGGCTCCTGTTAAAATAACAATCGGATATTTTGATTTTTCGGACATGTGCTACCCCTTATGCTCTGAATCTTGCCAGAATTTTATTGTTTCCGAATTAGCGACAAGGTAATTTGACTTGGTTTTGGCAAAAATATCAAGAAATTATAGATTTATTAGGAAATTCATATGAAATCCATGAAGGTTCTATTTGTTTGCACTGGAAATATCTGTCGCTCCCCGACCGCAGAAGGTATTTTTCGCCAACAAGTGTTGGATGCAGGTCTTTCTGATAAAATCTTGACGGATGGCTGCGGCATTCAAGGTTGGCATGTGGGGAGCCCACCAGATAGTCGCAGCGTAGAAGCCGCTATGCGACGTGGTTATAATCTGGCTGACTTGCGCGCACGCAAATTGAAAATATCCGATTATGATGAATTTGATCTACTTCTTGCGATGGATCATGGACATTTTGATAGTTTGCAGGATTATGCCCCTTCAGGCAAAGCAAACAAAATCCGGATGTTTCTGGAACCTGTTCAAGAGCAGTTCAATCAGATCGAAGTCCCTGATCCCTATTATGGTGGTGCCGATGGATTTGAATTGGTCTTAGACATGGTCGAAGCCGCAAGTGCTGCTTGGTTGGGAAAGATTAAAAACGCAACTTCAGAAGATCGTTTCGAATGAAGAACGAAAATATCGCTATTATCGAAGCCTATTGTGAACAAAAAATTGTTCAAACAACCTACATTCTTGGCAATGAAGGATGTGAAGTCTGGAAAGTGCAATTCGATAATGGTATGGAAGCAGCTGTAAAAACCGCTTTTGAAGGTCATAATCTGGAAATTGAAGCGGGTATGATCCTGTATTTAAAGGAAAATACGCAACTTCCAGTACCAGAAATCATCTATAATCGGTCGGACTTATTGGTTATGGAATGGATCGAAAGCGATGCTAGTAAAAATATTCATAGCGATGAACATGCAGCTGAACTTTTGGCAGCTCTACATGAAATTAAAGCCCCACAACATGGCTTTGCAGAAGATACATTGATCGGCACCTTGCACCAACCAAACCCTTGGAACTTAAACTGGATCGAATTTTTCCGAGATCACCGCCTGCGCTATATGGCTCAAGTTGCATATGACCACGGACATCTGAGCAGTGAAATTTTGCATAAGGTAGATAAGTTAGCAGAGAAGTTGCCTTCACTTATTGCACCGCCAAGCCATCCAAGCTTGCTACATGGAGATATATGGGGTGGAAATATCATTTATCGTGATCATAAAGTAGCAGCCTTTATCGACCCCGCCATTTACTTTGGACATCGGGAAATTGAGATCGCTTTTACCTTGATGTTTGATACATTTAACATGCGCTTTTACGAAGTCTATAACGATCACTTTATCCTAGATCGCGCCTTTTTTGATACTAGGGTGCCTATCTATAATTTATATTCTTTACTGGTTCACTGTCGATTATTTGGCGGATCTTACATTGAAGAAACCAATATGGTCCTCAATCGGTTTGTGGCCAATAATAAAACCTAAAAGGCCCGCTCAACGGAGCAGGCCTTAAAGTCACTATCCTAATAATTGCCTTTAAGCCGCGAATTTGGCTTTCGCTTCAATACGACGCGCATGCAAGACAGGCTCTGTATAACCGCTTGGCTGTGCCACACCTTTAAAGGTCAAATCACAAGCAGCTTGGAAGGCCACACTATTGTCAAAATCAGCTGCCATAGGGCGATAGTCTGGATCACCAGCATTTTGCCCATCCACAACTTTTGCCATACGTTTTAAGACTTCCATCACCTGATCTTCATTACAAATCCCATGATGTAGCCAATTGGCAATATGCTGAGACGAAATACGCAATGTGGCACGGTCTTCCATTAATCCCACATTGTTAATATCTGGCACTTTGGAACAACCAACGCCTTGTTCTACCCAGCGTACAACATATCCCAACATACCTTGTGCATTATTTTCCAATTCACGTGTAATTTCTTCGTCAGAAAGATTGCGACCTTTCAATAATGGTACAGATAGAATGTCATCAATATTAGCGCGGCCTCTATTCAAAATTTCTGCCTGACGACCAAAAACATCAACTTCATGATAATGAATTGCATGTAAGGTTGCAGCGGTTGGGGAAGGCACCCATGCACAATTGGCGCCCGCCATCGGCTGTCCGATTTTCGCATCCATCATAGCCTTCATGCTGTCTGGTTCTGCCCACATACCTTTACCAATTTGAGCTTTCCCTGTGAAACCAACTTCAAGACCAATATCCACATTCCAGTTCTCATAAGCTGCAATCCAAGCTTCGCCCTTAATATCCGCCTTTGGCAAGAATGGTCCTGCTTCCATACTTGTGTGAATTTCATCACCTGTACGATCCAAAAAACCTGTATTGATAAACACAATACGATCTTTCACCTGACGGATACATTCTTTTAGATTAACCGTTGTGCGACGTTCTTCATCCATCACACCAATTTTCATTGTGTTTCGTGCCAAGCTCAGCGCATCTTCCACATGACAGAATAGTTCTTCGGCAAAAGCAACTTCTTCTGGGCCATGCATCTTAGGCTTCACAATATAGATGCTGCCTTTACGGCTGTTATTCAGTTTGGCATTGCCATTGAAGTTATGAATGGCACAAAGCGTTGTAATAAAGGCATCCATCATGCCTTCAGGTACTTCATTGCCATCCTTGTCCAGGATCGCAGGGTTGGTCATCAAATGTCCAACATTACGCACCAATAGCAGGCTACGACCATGAATACTTAAATCAGACCCATCAACAGACGTAAAAGAACGATCATCTGCCAAGACACGGGTCATTTCCTTACCGTTCTTGGAGAAGGTTTCTTGCAAGTCACCCTTCATCAATCCAAGCCAATTGCGATATGCGACGACTTTATCTTCGCCATCAACCGCCGCAACAGAATCTTCGCAATCCATAATTGCGCTCATGGCAGATTCCATCACCACATCTTTCACACCCGCTGCAGAGGATTTACCAATTGGGTGATCACGATCAATCTGTATTTCCAAATGAAGATTATTATCTTTAAGTAGGATGGATGTCGGCGCATTTGCGGCCCCTGTATAACCCACACATTTTTCTGCATCCTTCAATCCAGATTCAGATCCATCTTTCAAGGTAACTGAAAGAGTTAAAGAACCGCCATTATCAACAAGATTATAAGAGGTAACATCCCCATGTTGACCGGATGTCAATGGTGCTGCCTTATCCAAGACAGCAGCCGCATATGCAATCACCGCATCTCCACGTTTTGGATTATAAGAACCACCTTTAACGGTCTCACCTGAATCTGCAATCACATCCGTGCCATATAGCGCATCATATAAACTGCCCCAACGCGCATTTGCCGCATTTAACGCAAAACGCGCATTCATAATTGGCACCACCAATTGTGGCCCTGCAATTGTGGCGATTTCCTCATCCACGTTTTCAGTGGTGATTTTAAAATCATCACCTTCAGGCACTAAATAGCCGATTTCAGTTAAGAAATCTTTATAAGCTGCCATATCAATATCGTTACCTTTTTGGTCACGATAGTAATCATCCATCTTCGTTTGAATATCGCCACGCTTCGCCAATAAGGCTTTGTTTTTAGGCGCAAGTTCATTCAATGTTGCTTCGAATTTTGCCCAAAAATCATCTACATCCACGCCAGTGCCCGGGATAATTTTATCAGCTACCAAACCATAAAGGCCCGCATCAATTTGCAGGCTGCCTTTTTGAACACGATTAGTCATGTTTCACCTCAATAATAATGCTAACGCTGACCGCAGTTAAGTTTTCTCCCCACGATGAAAACCTCCAGCGCAAAAACTTCGACTTTTTGTCGTTTTATATTGAGAATAGAATGTCACTTTTGCGACATAAATAAAAGTTCAATCCCCAAGTTGGGTATTATAAAGACTTTATAAAAATATGTGAAAATAGGTACTGGAAATTTTGAAAGTCATTTGAAGCACCAGTTCTAGGCATATGCCTCAATAAATTCTAAAGCACTCATAGGACGCCCGAAAAAATATCCCTGACCATATTCAACATCAACACGATTGATCAAAATGTCCACCTGTTCCCTTGTTTCCATACCTTCGGCAACAATTTGTAAACCACATGCGTTACCCAGATCACGTATAGCCTTAATCACATTGAGATCCATCTGGCTCTCTGTTTGATCAAGTTTTTGAATAAAAGACTGATCTATCTTCAATACATCCAATGGGATGCGCGCTAATAAACTCAAAGATGAAAAACCAGTTCCAAAATCATCAAGGGCAGTATGCGCCCCTTCTTGCCTCATAGAATTTAATTGATTCATGACCATGGACTTATTGTCCAGCAATAAGGATTCCGTAATTTCAAAATCCAGATTTTGCGCCGTTGTTTCTGATCTATCCAAGGCTTTTTTAACGGTTTGAATCAGGTTTGGTGAATTCACATTCGCCGGAGACAAGTTAATACCTGTCCTAAATTCACCCCCAAACTGTTGTTGCAGAAATTTATTTGATAGGCCTGCACGCTCAATCACCCAAGGTGTGATTGAATGGATAATACCAGTCGCTTCTGCACGCGGAATAAAGACTGAAGGGCAGACATCTCCGAGCTCTGGGCTCTTCCATCTTAATAACGCTTCACAACCGACAACTTTTCCTGTCTGCATATGCACACGGGGTTGATAAACAAGTTTAAATTCACCGTTGGGTATAGCTTTAATTAAGTTTCGATCAATGCGTTGCTTTTCGTTGATATTAAATAAATCATTTTCACTCATCACATTGACTTGCGCTTCTCTTGTTTGCGCAATATCGATAAAGGACCCCCAAATCCGTGTGACATCGCGCAGATCAACATATCCAACAGTACTTGGATACTCGCATACGGTCACTTTTGGCGCTAAATCAAAGGTAAACCCCTCATATGTAATTGGTATATTAAGCTCAAACGCGATCTCATTCGCCAGATGTTTTGTTGCTTCACGGCCCATTCCCGGCAGGCAAATGATCAAACTATCCGTCCCACGGCCTATTAAATGATTTTCAGGTAACTTTGACTTACTTCGGCTCACAATTTCTTTTCTTGCCTGCATGGATGCAAAAGCACCCAATAGTGATCGAATTCTGATGGTTTCGGAAAAATTTACACCTATCAGTCCGACAAGTGTTTTATTCTGTTTCGCTTCTTCGAAAACCAAACTCGCCCGTCGTAACAATGCAGACGGCGTATATATTTGCAGCTCTTCATCAAGTTCATTGTAATCTTCCATCACAACCTCATCCTAAATAGTGCG
>NZ_SMMC01000171.1 GCF_009711445.1 Curvivirga aplysinae
ATTGGTCATCAATCAAGATGATCCCTTGATGCTTCTATAATTTAAAACGGAGACACTCTGATGCAAGATTATAAACGTGAATTTATTGAATTAGCTATGGCACGTGAGGTTTTGCAATTTGGGGAATTTAGCCTGAAATCTGGTCGTAAAAGTCCGTTTTTCTTTAACTTTGGTAAGTTCCATACAGGCAAAGATATGTCTTTGATCGGTAAAGCCTATGCAGCCGTGATTAAGGAAAAAGGCATTGAATTTGATGTGATGTTTGGTACCGCTTACAAAGGCATCCCGATTGCAGCGGTCACCGCAGCGGCACTTTATGACCAATATGGCGAAGACAATAATTATTGTTATAACCGTAAAGAAGCCAAGACCCATGGTGAGGGCGGTAATATTGTCGGGGCAAAGCTTGAAGGTAAAACCTTATTGGTGGATGATGTGATGACAGCGGGGACCGCCATTAAAGAAGCCGCGGGCATGGTGCAGGATGCTGGGGCAGAACTTGGCTGCATTTTGATTGCGCTGGATCGTCAGGAAAAAGGCGCTGCTGACCTATCCGCTGTTCAAGAGATTGAGAAAACTTTCGACATTCCAGTTCATTCCATTATCACACTTTCTGATGTGCTGATCTATCTGGAAGGCCGTGCAGATATGGCAGAGGATTTAAAGAATCTTTATGCTTATAAAGAGCAGTATGGGATTTGAAAAATCTGTTTTGATTACTCAAACAGTTTCACTTCTGCATCCGGAGATTTAATGGCGGTGATTTGTGGGCAAATCTGGACTGATGTATTGTATATAGCAGCTTTTATTCGGGACATATCGTTGAATAATGAAAGTATATTTTCATCCGTGATAGTAAGGGGGGCGCCGGGAAGGGCTGCGTCAATCGGTTCACCTGCAATACCAATAACATCGATATTCATTGTTCCTGAAATCTTCCCTTCGGTATAGTTTGCAGAAACATTGAACAATCCCCCTAGATCTATATCCTTACCAGAGGCGGTATAGTTAATATGGATGCGATATCCGATGCCTAAAATAGCAGCTTTGCCACCAATACTCTCACCGGAATATTTTAAGTAATCAAAAATTTGCACAATTTCTGTACCCTTTGTAATTTTTGCCGCAGCGGAAAGATAGGTCAGTTTGCCGGTGCCTTGATCTCGATAATAGTTATATGCATAAATTCGGGTATTCCCTAATTTAGCAAGAGCGTTTTTTTTATCATCTTCAGTTGTAGAACAGTTTGATGTCGCAGAGGTGTTTTTTAAAGTGCCATCTGTTTTAAAATTAATTAACTGTGTAGGAATTATAGGTTGCATTTCATCTGTAGTAACGGGAGGAGCCCCTGCTGCATTGGCCTGAGATATTTTTGTTAGATGTCCGCTACAGCTAGCAAAAATAAGTGACGCGACAATTGTAAAACCTCTAAGATTAAAACTCATAATGTTTTCCCCCAAAAAGTAAAATTATTACGTGGATTGAATTAAATCACACATTAGGTAGGTTTAATATTAAAAAATTCTTTTTAGGATGGTAGCTTGCTAGAGTTGTATGACAATTTGTCATAAGAATTTGTCGAAATTGGACCTTTGTGAAATAGGGCAAAGCCCCTAAACTTCTTTTTAAATGATGCTTTAATTAGCGAATGATAATTTGATTTTTGAATGAGATTATTCTTGGTTGAGTATTTTTCATCTGATGAACAGATTATTTCCATGAAGGGTTTATGGAATCTTCTTTTCGCACTATGGCAAATACCTTAAAATTAGAGCAGTTAAAAATTATAAAACGATAACTTTAGGGATCGAAGACTAATGAGATATGAAGCTCCTACAACCGTAGAGGCGGCTGTAAGCCTTTTGTCTGCAGAGGCAGGCTTGGCAAAGGTCTTGTCTGGTGGCACAGATCTGCTTGTGCAAATGCGTATGGGCATGATGGAACCAGATTTGATTGTGGATACAAAACGTATTCCGGGTTTTGGTGATATTGTCGAAGAAAATGGTGGCTACCGTGTCGGTGGGGCTGTACCTTCTGCGGAATTGAATGAACATGCAGGTTTTACTGCGATGTATCCGGGTGTTGCCGAAGGGGCTGATCTAATTGGGTCAACCCAAGTGCAAGGGCGTGCGACGATTACAGGTAATTTATGTAATGCAGGCCCTGCGGCAGATAGTGTACCTTGTGCGGTGGCCGTTGGATGTGTTGCACGTATTGCAGGTCCAAATGGCAAACGCGATGTTGCCATCGAAGATATCCCGCAAGCACCGGGCAAAACCTCCCTTGAAAAAGGGGAATTGGTTGAAAGTTTATTCTTCCCGGCGAAACCTGCCAATACAGGTGATGCTTATTTGCGTTTCATTCCACGTACTGAAATGGATATTGCCGTGGCGGGTTGTGGTATCTCTATTACCCTAGATGATACAGGTACATGTACCGCTGCAAAAGTTGCAATCGGTGCGGTTGCCATAAAGGTATTGGTGGTTGACGAAGCTGCACAGGCATTGATCGGCACAAAGGTTGATGAAGCTGCTTTAGACGCTTTGGCATCTGCTTGTTCTGCAGCGGCAAAACCAATCACAGATAAGCGCGGTACAGTTGAATTCCGTAAAGAAGTTGTTGGCGTGTTGGCAAAACGTGCTGCGAAAATTGCGCTTGATCGCGCGAAAGGGGCATAATCATGGGTATTCATGTTTCTACAAAAATTAATGGCGATGATGTTGAATTTGTTTGCGATGCAGAAGAAACATTGTTGGATGTATTGCGTGACCGTTTGAACCTGACAGGCGCCAAAGAAGGCTGTGCTACAGGGGACTGCGGTGCTTGTTCCGTAACGATTGATGGTCGTTTGACTTGTTCCTGCCTGACATTGGGCGCGGAAGTTGAAGGTCGTGAAATCGGCACTGTTGAAGGTGTTGCCAAGGGCAATGAACTTCATCCGATTCAACAAAAGATATTGGATAATGCAGCCCTTCAATGTGGTGTTTGTACACCGGGTATTGTGGTTGCGGCTAAAGCGTTATTAGAGAAAAAGCCAGACCCATCCGAAGAAGAAATTCGTTACTGGATGGCAGGCAATCTGTGCCGTTGCACAGGATATGACAAAATCATCCGTGCAATTCAGGATGCAGCAGCAGAGATGAGAGGATAAAGATCATGGCGTCTTCTACAGGTGAAGCTCCAGAGAGCAAAGGTACACATCAGTATCAGCCACGTGATTTTAAAGTCGTTGGTACAACACCTCTTCGTCCGGATGGGGTTGATAAAGTAACAGGTCGCGCCCGTTTCGGTGCGGATATGAATTTACCCGGTCAATTGGTTGGTAAGGTTCTTCGTAGCCCACATCCACATGCCAAGCTTGTGTCTATTGATACATCCGAAGCAGAAGCATTACCTGGTGTAAAAGCAGTTGTAACTCGTGATGATTTTGCGGAAAACGAAGCCCATCATGATATTCTATGTAATATCATGGCACGTGATAAAGTGCTTTATGAAGGTCATGCCGTAGCGGCTGTTGCCGCAACTTCACGGGCAATTGCCTTGAAGGCATTGAAGAAGATTAAGGTTGTATACGATATTCTGCCACATGTGACTGATGTGGATGAAGCGATGAAAGCAGATGCGCCTATTCTTCATGATGATATGTTCACTCATGGTGTTGATCCAATGCCGACAACTGCGTCTAACATCGCAGGGCGTTGTGAATTTGGTCACGGGGATGTGGATGCAGGTTTTGAACAGGCAGATATCATTATTGAGCGTAATTTCAAGACTGCAGCAACTCATCAAGGCTATATTGAGCCGCATGCTTGTGTGGCGACTGTTACATCAGATGACTATGGGGAGCTTTGGGGCTGTACGCAAGGTCATTTCGTGTTGCGCAATGTTTCTGCGTCTCTGGTTGGTATGGATGTGTCCAAACTTCGCGTAACCGCGTCCGAGATTGGCGGTGGTTTTGGCGGTAAGACAACAGTCTTTTTAGAACCTGTATGTTTAATGTTGGCCAAAAAATCCGGCAAGCCAGTTAAAATGGCGATGACTCGTGATGAAGTGTTTAAAGCATCTGGTCCGACCGCATCTTCCAGCATGGATGTGAAAATCGGTTGTACAAAAGATGGTCGTATCACAGCTGGTTTTGCTGAAGTTCGATACCAAGGTGGTGCTTTCCGTGGTGCGCCTGCTGACTTCGGGGCGATGTGTGCCTTTGCATGTTATGCCTTGGAAAATGTAAAGGCTATTGGTTGGGAAGTCGTGACCAACCGCCCGAAAGGGGCCGCTTATCGCGCACCAGGGGCGCCAATGTCTGTATATGCGGTTGAATCTGTGGTTGATGAATTGGCAAAAGCCATTGATATGGACCCGATTGATTTTCGTTTGAAAAATGCTGCACGTAATGGTGATAAATCTTCCTATGGACCAAAGTTTGAATCTTTAGGCCTAGTTGAAACATTGGAAGCGGCCAAAAATCATCCAAACTATCAAATTCCGTTAGGACCAAATCAAGGCCGCGGCGTTGCGAGTGGTTTCTGGTTTAACTTTGGCGGGGAGACCTGTTCTACATTGAACGTCAACCAAGATGGTACCGTGGCGATTTCTGTGGGGACACCTGATATTGGGGGGTCTCGTGCTTCTATGTGTCAAATGGCTGCCGAAGAACTTGGTATTCCATATGATCAGGTGCGTGCGATCGTAACAGATACATCCAGCCTTGGATTTAACGATACCACAGAAGGCAGCCGTGTTACTTTCTCAAGCGGGATGGCGGTGATCTTTGCGGCACGCGAAATCATTGGCAAGCTATGTGAACGTGCGGCAATGATGTGGGATATTCCGGTTGAAGCGGTAAAATGGGAAGAAGGCAAAGCGATCCCTGCTGGTGCAAATGCAGGTGATTTTGAGCCTTTGACTTTGGCTGAAATTGCGGATGCAGCTGGTGGCACTGGTGGCCCGATTGCAGGACATCATGAATATAATGCAGATGGCGCTGGTGTTTCTTTCGGAACCCATTTGGTAGATACAGAAGTTGATCCAGAAACAGGTTTTGTGAAAATCTTGCGTTACACAGTTATTCAGGATGCAGGTAAAGCGATTCATCCATCTTATGTAGAAGGTCAATTCCAAGGCGGTGCGGTACAGGGTATCGGCTGGGCTTTGAATGAGGAATATATCTACGGTGATGATGGCAAGTTGCAAAATGCAGGCTTCCTTGATTATCGTTTGCCTGTGGCATCTGATTTGCCAATGATCGATACAGTGATTGTAGAAGTGCCTAATCCGGGCCATCCATATGGTGTACGTGGTGTTGGTGAAACAGGGATCGTGCCGCCACTGGCTGCGATTGCGAATTCTGTGTCTGACGCGGCAAATTTACGAATGACTGAATTACCGATGAGCCCGCCACGGATCTTAAAGGCAATTCATCAAGCTGAAGCCGCTGAGTAAGTCAGAAAGGATATTCATGGTTCAGGTCGTTCTATCCGGCATTATGAAAACAGCTGTTGATGATCAGGCGGAGATTGAGATCGAAGCTAAAAACATCAAACAGCTTCTGGATGCTTTGGCACGGGACTACCCGAAGATGGAGCCTTATGTAAAAAAGGGCCTCGCGGTGTCCATCAACGGTGTGATTTATCGCGATAGCCTTTATCAGAAAATCCCTGAAGACGCGGAAATCTTTGTGATACCGCGTCTCGCTGGAGGATAGATAAAATAAAAGCCGCAGTCATTTGATTGCGGCTTTTCCTTTAGGGGCGTTGAAACACTTCCCGCGCCTTTGCGGCTTTTTCTCGCATGACACAGCCTTCCGCGTGGTCATTGATTAATCCCATGGCTTGCATAAAAGCATAGGCTGTCGTTGGGCCAACGAATTTCCAGCCACGTCTTTTTAAGTCTTTGGAAAGGGCGATAGACTCCGGCGAGGTGGAGACGGTTTGAGGTTCAGGCAAATCCTCAGGCTTTGGCTCATAAGACCAGATATATTTTGCAATAGACCCTTCTGAGGCGACCAGTTCTTGTGCGCGTTTTGCATTGTTGATTACGGCTTCAATCTTGCCGCGATGACGGACTATGCCTGCATCGTTTAAAAGGCGTTCTTTATCGTTCTTATCAAATTCAGCAACTTTGTTGAAATCAAAATGATGAAAGGCTTCACGAAAGTTTTCTCTCTTTTCATAGATTGTGCGCCAGCTAAGACCTGATTGAAAACTTTCAAGGCAGAGTTTTTCAAATAGACGCTGATCATCACTCACAGGGTAACCCCATTCATTGTCGTGATATTCAAAGAAATTAGGCGCACTATCACACCATTTACAACGTGGTTTTCCATCAGGGCCAACTGTTGTTTTACTCATCATCATTCTCCGGAAGAAATCAAAAAACCGAGACGATCAACCGCCTTACCCGGATTGATTTCCAAAATCTCGACATCGACAACTTCATTAATCACAAATGGGTCTTCATTCACACGTGTTTCAAAATCCTCACGACTGATATTATGCGCGATGACCGATCCGCCTTGGTTGGGCTGTAAACTACCGATCAGGATAAACACGCCATCATCAAAGCCTCGTTTGATCCATGCATTATGATTTGACATAAATTTTGGAGCCTCCGCCTTGTTTTTTCCAAACCGTAATAGGGCAATAAACATATATAAAACTCCCGTTAGTGAATTTGTTTTAATGTGAGTTGATCAACCCAATCACACATTTGATTGACTTCAGATTGGACATAGCTTTCATCTTTAAATGCATTGGTAAGAGAGGCCACACCTTGGCTACGCCCCAGAAGATGCATGGCAAGCTGGTCGGCGTTTTCGTTATGCCCAAGAGTTTCAAATTGTCTTTTCAGCCAAACTCGAAATAGGGTGAAAAGCTTATTCGCATCATCTTGTGCATTATGATCTAACTTAATGAGTTCTGCGGATAGAGTGCCAACAGGACAACCGAATTTCATAATTTTAGTTTGATTTACAATTAGAATTTTGATGAAGCTCTTAATACGGTCAGCTGCACTATCACCCTCTATTTCCCATTGATCTAGCATAGATTCTGTACGGGTGAGGCGTGCCAGAATGACCGCATCCAGTATCTCATCCTTGGTTTTGAAATGATAATAGAAATTTCCACGCGAAATATTAACAACCTCCGCAATATGAGCAAAGGAGGTTGCCTCAAATCCATGTTCATAAAAAAGTTGATCGGCGGCTTCGATAATCTTGGTTTGGGTTTTCATCACGACACCAAATTTAAAATTAGGACATTTGTCCTAAAATATAGAAGCGATATGAAAATTGTCAAGAGATGCAATGTATTAATTGGTGGGACAGTAAAATGTTGTGAATTAAATTACGAATCAGCTAAAGCATGTATATGTGCTTGTTTCTGATGCAGGGGAGCTTGAGTAGGCTGTTAGAAGACCACTTAAGAGCAGGGATAAAAACATTATTTGGCGTTTGTTGAAACAGGGACAGGAAATCTGTCATGTCTTATAAGCTTTTTGGCGATCTTTTTAGATTAGCCCCTTATCTTGCATTGGTGATCCTAGCTGCTTGGCTTGGGCAGCAAGAAGCTTTTGTTGTTGATAGCCAGTTCGCGGCTACTCTACCTGTATTACCTTATGTCCTCTGTTTTGTTGGATGTTTATTCGCTTGGAATTTCAAAATGAGTACGAGTGTGCTGGGATTCCTTGTAATTGGAATGGTGTATTGGACATCTGCGATGTTCTTGCCTTATGGCAATACGGCTGATGTCTTCGGAGACGTTTTATTTGCGGGTCTATCTATCTTACTGCCAGTTAACCTCGTTTGGTTATGTTGGGCCGAGGAGCGTGGCGTACTTAGCCGCCAAGGTTTGATCAGGCTTGCTATTATTTCAGCTCAGTTCGCATTTTTACTTCTATTCACTTATGTAATTGAAGGCGGCCTACAACAAGCAGTTATCGCAATATTGAATTTACAGATGATAAGTGGCTTCTGGACGGCTTGGTCCAATTTGCCACAACTGGCGATAGGCGCATATATTGTCAGTCTTGGTTTTATGTTGTTACGCTTTATGTTGCAGCGTTCGCCTCTACAAATGGGTTGGATCAGTACGTTAGTGGCAAGTTATTTTGCTTTTCAAGAGGCTGGTAATCCAGATCAGGTCGCCCTTTATATCTCTGTTGCGTTACTTGCACTCATTATTGCTAAGGTCCAAGTCTCTTATCAGATGGCCTTTGTAGATGAATTAACCAGCATTCCAGGGCGTCGGGCGCTCATGTCTGATATGAAAAAACTTGGTAGTAAATATGTCATCGCCATGAGCGATATTGATCATTTTAAAAAGTTCAACGATACATATGGTCATGATATTGGCGATGAGGTCCTGCGGATGGTTGCCAACCGTTTGTCTATGGTAACAGGTGGCGGGCGTGCTTATCGATATGGTGGGGAAGAATTTTGTATTTTAATGCCTGTTGGTGAGGTTGACAAAGCGATCCCGCATCTTGAAAAACTGCGGGAAGTCGTTGAACATTCTGAGTTTGTCATACGGTCAAAAAATCGCCCGAAGAAAGATAAAAAGGGCAGTAAAAAACGAGGCGCGTCTGAGACTAATCAATCGGTACAGGTCACAATTAGTATTGGGGTCGCAGCTAAAGGAAAAATGCATGCAGATCCTATGGCTGTGATGAAGTCGGCTGATGAAGCATTATATCGCGCTAAGAAAAAAGGTCGTAATCAAGTCGCAAAGTAAGCTCAAAAAAATAAACCCTCTGTTGATTTAACAGAGGGTTTGAATTGGTTAAAACGCCTTGATTTTAAGCGGCAGCACCACAACATTTTTTGTATTTTTTACCTGATCCGCAAGGGCAAGGTTCGTTGCGACCTACCTTTGTCACAATACGTTGCTCTTGACGTGGGTTCATATCGCCATGGGAATATAACCAGCGATCGCCTTCTTTTACGAAAGTACTTACTTCGTGATGTGCATGCTGTTCTGGTCCTACTTTGAAATTCGCAACGAATTCAACTGTACCTGTTGTATCATCTTTGGTACCGCCTGTTGTGTTGCGAACTTCTAACTTTAACCATTTCGCGTTTTCTGCCCAAGTTTTTGTTTCTTCGGCATCATAGTCGCTTTTGCTTTCCTCTGTTAGCGTATCTTCCAGATACTGCAATTTATCAACAACAAAAGCACTGTAACGGGAGCGCATAACTTGTTCTGGGGTTTCTGCAATGGCACCATTATGAAATGGGGCACAACAAGCTTCATATTCAGCATGAGAGCCGCAAGGACATTCAGACATTGTTTAATCCTAATCTGGTAAAATCGTGTTCGTTTTTCTGCAGCTCTTTTGCCTTTACAGTTCCAGAATGTCAAGGAAGTGGCTTATAGGTGAGAGATATTCTGTTCTTTGGGAAAAGGCTCATTTGAAGTGAAAAAGTCACGCTCTTCTCCATCTACTTCTTCACGTTTTAAAGATAAACCATAATTAATAGGTGAAAATAGTTCAGGTGAAATCTTTTGACCTTTTGCCATTTTGATTTGTGCTGTTGCTGTATCAAGACCTGCTTCCAGAGCAAGTATCGAGGCACCACCAAACCTTAGATTGGCTTCAATGAAAATTGGATTTCCAGCGTCATCAAGGAATGCTTGAATGATGTTATGCCCTTTTAAACCGAGTTTTTGAGCTAATTGGATAGCCATGTTTTTTAGGTGTGGTTGATCTTCAATCTGTGCCCATTTTGACTCTCCGTCAACCACACGAAGGCGTCTGCGGCAAACTGCTTCCAAGGGGGTGGATTCAAAATCTAACAAGATATCTACTGTATATTCGGGGCAAGCAATCAATGGGTGCAAAAGTTGATTTTGGGATTTTGCAATCAAAATGGCATCTTCAAGACTTTTGACGAGGTAGGCGCCTTTACTACCAGAAGAATATCTAGGGCGCGTGTAATATAAAAGTTCTGTCCCTGTTATTTCATTCAAAATAGGAATTGTTTGCATGCCAAAGCTATTAACTAAATCAGAAAATAGTAATTTGTCTTGGCAAATTTGAATCGTTTCCAAAGAAGGGAGAGGTAAGATGCATCCAAGGTTATTGAGTTTTGTTTTTAATTTTGCGAGTGGAATTAAATCACCATCACGAGAGGGCAGAATAAGACGAATACCATTTTCTTTTACCGCGCGTAGAATTGATTTTTCATAATCTGGATTTGATGCATGAGGAAGCTGAATTAACGCATCTACATCTTTGGAGGCAGGAACATCCAAGTTTAAATCACTGCCATAACAGCGCCAATTTTCTTTATGCGCCGCTGCGGTAAAAGTTTGTACCATTGGACGTTTGCTGTTGATACTTGTGATCAATAAGCTCACGAATTTGCATCCTTCTCAAACATGGTCAAATCCAAAGGCGTGCCAGAAACAACATCTTTGATGAATTTTTGACCAATAACAATATCATGATATCGAGTATGCAAACCCTGTGCCGGACGGATGCTGCGAATGTGTTCCGAAGTAATGAGATCTCCAGCCCTTGCGTCTTTGATGACATAAAGTGATCGACGAAATTTTAGGCCTATCTGCTCTTTTTTTGTTGGTTCGAGCTTGGCTTGACCAAGGCTTGATTGTGCAATTTTAACTTGCTCCACCATTTCTTTAAATTCATGTGGTTCAAGTGAGAAGGCAGCATCAGGACCCCCGTCTTTTCTGGATAAAGTAAAATGCTTTTCAATAACGCATGCGCCAAGAGCTACGCTGGTAATCGGAACCGCTGAGCCCAATGTATGATCAGAAAGCCCGACAGGGCATTTAAATTTATTACTCATCATTGGAATTGCATTCAGATTGGCTTCTTCAGGTAATGCCGGATATGATGCAGTGCATTTTAGTAAAATGAGCTCTTTGCAGCCATGGTTACGTAAGGTGGTTACAGCTTCTTCAACTTCTTCTTCTATGGCCATGCCAGTAGAGAGAATGACGGGTTTATTTGTGCTTGCAACTAGCTTCAAAAGTGGAATGTCAACAAGTTCGCTACTCGCAATTTTGTAAATGGGAACATCTAGCTTTTCGAGAAAATCAACCGCGGTTGGATCGAAGGGGGCGGAAAATGCATCTAAACCTAAACGTGTCGCTTCTTCAATAATTGGCTTATGCCATTCCCACGGTGTGTAGGCTTGTTGGTACAGACTATACAGATCAGTACCTTCCCAAATAGTGCCATCAACTTGAAATTCTGGACGATCGGATTTGATCGTTATTGTATCAGGTGTGTAGGTTTGTAACTTTATCGCATCTGCACCCGCTTCGGCCGCAGCATGGACCAGTTTTATGACACGCTCAAAGTCATGATTATGGTTCGCAGATAATTCAGCAATAAAATATACAGGTTCACTTGCCCCTAACTTTTTATTATTAATTTTAACGATTTGAGGCATTTAGCTTTTATTTCACTTTCAGAACATGAATTATATAAATTAACATTTTGTATTGGCTTTAACTATAGATATAGCCTAGCTCTGTTGTCTCATGCAATGGATTTGCCGCTAGGACATCATTATGATGTTAAAGGTAACTTGATTTTAAAAATTGCACCTTTGTCCGATTTGGTCTCAACCCAAATCTGTCCATTGAAATGTTCTATAACACCTTTTGAAATAGCGAGGCCTAATCCGCTACCTGTGGGGCGGTTAGGGGTGTCTTCATCGGCCCGTGCAAATTTATCAAAAATCATTTCATGATCAGCTTCGGGCACACCTGAGCCATTATCTTCCACAGAAATTAGGTATGCATCTTTATTCGTATATGCGGATACTTTGACATAAGGTCTGGTTTTGTCACAAAACTTAATCGCATTAGAGAGAAGGTTTAATAGCACTTGTAATAGTCGATCCTGATCTACAGACACAGTTACAAACACTTGTGAGATATCAGTTTCAAGTTGCGTATTATTTTCACGTATCATTCCATCAATTGAGGCGATCGCATCATCAATAACTTTTCTTGGGTCGATATCCTTGATATGCCAAACCATATGACCTGCTTCAACACGTGCGAGGTCTAGATGTTCGTCAATTAAACGGGTCAGGCGCATGCTTTCTTTCATGATGATATTTAAAAATTTGTTGGCTTGCTTTGTGTCTAAATCTTTATGGTCTGACAAAATTTCAGAGAATGACCTTATAGAGGTTAGCGGGGTTCTGAATTCATGACTCACTACCGTCAGGAAATCATCCTTAAGGCGATCTAATTCCTGAAGCTGGTCATTGGCAAGGCGTAACTCAGAGGTAAGCGTTTCTAGTTCTTTGGATTTTTGCTCTAGTTGTTGACTATATTCAATGACTTGTGATGTCTCTTGCAGCATAGCCATAACTTCATCAAATGGGACGACTTCACCTTTAACTACAGACGAGACAACGATTCGGGCGGAAGCTGCTCCGATTGAGGAGGCTAAAAGACGTTCGGCAAAAGCAATGGTATCAGCATCTGCGGGGCCTTCTTTTTGCCAGTTTGGGCCGCGTGTTATTTGGTAACGTGTAAAGACATCATAGGTACGCTGGCCACCAAGAAAACGTTGGACAAGATTGTAAAGGTCTTGTCCTCGCACTGCACCGCGCCAAACTCGTGTCTCTTTATCAGTTGGGTGGTGGAATGCATTTACAAATAAAGTGGCTTGAATGCGTTCGATCGTACCCTGATCCGTGAAGACGGAGGTCATAACAAAGCCGCCGATGTTGAAAATCATGCTCCAGAATAAAGCATGGGTCAGAGGTTCCATGCCGGTTACGCCGAATAGATGTTCTGGGTGCAGCCAGTCAATTCCCCAAGGGCCAGTGAATACAAAAGAGGGGTCCAGCCAGCCGACGCGTGCGATGGAAGGGGCAAATAACGTATAAAACCAAACAATGAAACCTAGAATAAGGCCGACTTGTGCTCCTTTTTTATTGCCGCCCTTCCAAAATAGTCCCCCTACCATCACGGGTATGAATTGCGCAGTTGCTGCAAAGGAAATCAAACCGATTGAAACAAGGGCACTACCAGAGCCGGAAGTTCGATAGTAGAGATAACCAAGCATCAATACACAGATGATACTAAAGCGACGGGTGGTTAGAAGAACGCCTGTTAAATCCATGCGCGCATTGATGCCAAGCCAGTTCCATCGAAGAAGGGCGGGAATAACCAGATCATTGCATACCATGGTAGATAAGGCGATTGTTGCAACGATTACCATGCTGGTTGCTGCGGATAACCCGCCAATATAGGCGATAAGGGCTAACGTTTCCTGATTGTAATGTAGCGGTACGGTTAATACGAAGAAATCTGGGTCGGTTCCTGCGGGAAGCAAATCTAATCCGGCAAGCGCGATTGGTAAGACAAAAATATTCGTTAGCAGTAGATAGACAGGAAACATCCATGAAGCTGTTCTTAGGTGATCTTCATCAACATTTTCTACGACCGTCATTTGGAATTGTCGAGGCAATGCAATAATTGCAGCCATAGAGAGTAACATTAATGTCAGCCATCTAGGACCGACATCACTATCTAAAGTTAAAATGCGTGCCGTGTCAGGCATGGATTGGGCTTTGTTGAATAAGTCTTCAAAGCCATTGTAAAGGCCAAAGACAACAAAAATGCCAACAGCTAATAAGGCGAATAATTTGAAGAAAGACTCAAAAGCGACAGCAGCAACTACGCCTTCGTGATGTTCGCTTGCGTCAATATGTCGTGTGCCAAAAAGGATCGCAAAGGCGATCAGTAAGATAGTTACCCAAAAACCTGTATCACGTAAAACAGATTCACTGGCATCAAGAATGTTGGAGCCTTGAACAGCTCCACCAACCCCTGTTAACACGGTAAAGCTGGTCGTGATGGCTTTTAGTTGCAAGGCGATATAAGGCGTCGTACCAATTACAGCAATTAACGTCACAATGACTGCGAGCCGTCCGCTCTTGCCATAACGCGATGAGATAAAGTCGGCGATAGAGGCAAAACCATATGACTTTGTGATACGAACCATTTTTCTTAAGATGAGCCACCATCCTAAAAAGACGATGGTTGGGCCAAAATAAATGGTCAGAAACTCTAATCCGCTACGCGCCGCATAGCCAACAGACCCATAAAAAGTCCATGTCGTACAATAAACTGCAATGGACAATGTGTAGACAATTGGATGTCGAAGTAAGCTGTTTCCTTGGCGTGCCAGTTTATCTCCCCACCATGCTATCATGAAGAGAAGCAATAAATATCCAAATGATGTGATGACAACAACGGAGGTAGATAGCATTAGCTTTGTTTGCCTTCATCTTCAGAAGTTGAAGAAATTGGTAACGTTTTTTTTGCATAAACCAACTCAGATTTAATAAGTCGGTTGGTAAGTAATTTGCCAAGAATGATCAGGAAAATCCAAATGAAAAAGGCGTAAAAATAAAGTGTTGGAATGCCCCAAATTTCATTCTCATCATTAAAAATTAATAAAATGGGTGGGGTTAATAATAGAAAGCCAATGAGAGGTAAAACCAAGGCACGTTCGTTTAATTGATCTAGGCTCGCCATAAGAGTTTCTTTCTGCTTAGGAGTTGAGCATTCCCTTTACTTTCTCAACGACTTCTCTTGTCGAAAAAGGCTTGGTCATAAAAGCAGTTACACCAATCTCATGTGCTTTTTCTTGGTCAATTGGACGGTTTTTCGCAGTTAACATTAATATAGGAATATGTTTGGTTAATTGGTGGCTGCGGATATTTCTTGCAACCTCAAACCCGTCACAACCGGGTAGCATCACATCCAAGATCATAACATCGGGCACCGCTTCTTTGACAAGCTCAATTGCTCTTGGTCCTTCACGCGCAATACGCACGTCAAAACCCGCTGTTTCCATTAGAAAATTTAATGCTTCGACAATGCTGTCGTCATCTTCAACAATTAGCACTGAATGCGTCATTGTCTAGCCTCCCCGCGATGCGTCCCTGTTTGCATCATATGAGATTTTGGAAGAGTCATTTATTGTTATTTTGACTTCTTCTTTTTATTTTTTATGGTGTAACGATAGCCCCGAAAAAAATATTTGTCACGTTTTAGGATTAACTTATCTTCAAAAAGCGACCTAAAATTGTAATTTGATTTAGGTCTCTACAAAGTCATGGGCTCTTTGATTACAATTTTCTATATGGCATTGGCGACAAGTTAATCCTACATTTGTGATTGAATCGGCATTTTCTCGATCTAGGCCATCCGCATAAACCAAGCGATCTGCATAGGTGGCATCGCAACCAAGTAAAATAGAATAAATACTGCGCGGGTCTTTGAAGGCGGCACCCAGTTTTGTAACGGTGCGTGCGATAAATAAATAAGTAGACGTATCGGGTGCTTTAACGAGCTGGGATTTGATGTTACCCGGTGTCAGAAAGGCGGAGTGAATCGCCCATCGTGGGCAAATGCCACCATAACGTGGGATTTGTAATCCAGAAGCTGAAAACCGTTTTGAAATATTGCCAGCAATATCACTACGGACGAAATGAAAAGGAATACCTTCTTCGCCTGGGCGGCGAAGCGTTGTTAGGCGATGGCATACTTGTTCCCAGCTAGCTGCGTAGAGTTGTTGAATCATTTCGATGTCATGACGCAGGTCGGTCACAGTTTGTAGGAAGCTGCTGTAGGGGAAGATCAAGGCGCCTGCAAAATATCCATGAAGAGATTCCCTTGCGCGTTGGCGGGCTTTGTCTGTGGTCAGTCGGGGGGATGCAGCTAGCTTTTCAACCTCATCATGCGCATCAAGTCGGCTGATCATTTTGGCGGCTTCAAATCGGCTGGCTGTTAAGGGCGCTGCTTTCGAAATGTATAGGCTGCGAGTTTCCTCGTCCCATATACTGTTTTTCTGATCTAGCTTTTCCGGGTTTTCCCTGTGAAGTTCAACATTATGTTTTTTCTTTAGGTAGCTAATGATATCTGCAAGAAAGACACCGTGATCCGGATCGGTTTCGACCTTAGGGCGTAGTTCGTCGGCAAGTTTTTCTAGGCCATCGAAATAATTGCCATGATCATAAAGTAAGTCATCTACCTCATCTGCGGGTAGCATGGTTTGGCGTGCGCCTTCAAAGCTATTTAGAAAGCTGAACATCTCGCTTGCAGCGCTGGAAAGTCGTTCACTTTCTTCGGCCATGGATTTAGTGAATTTCTCCCTTTGTTCGTGGCCCATATCGCTATGGTCATGAAGGATTTCGGCAAAGGACCTTATGGATGTAATACGTGAGACTACGTCATGGGCGGCATGGGCAAGAAATGGATCGTAACTGATCCGTTCGGATAGGGCGTCGATCTGCTCATTGGCGGAACGGTAGGCGCGATATAGGGCGACCATGGCGCTTGCCATAGTCGGGGCTACGCCAAGGGTTTTTGTAAGATCTTGTTTGTCTAGATTGGTTTTTGCAAATAACGGATCGCCACCAATTTCTTCCAAATCAGCCAGTAGACGTGCTTCTTCGCTGCCTGTTAGGTCTGCGGGTGGCACTTTGAGTGCTTCGGCTAGACGTAAAAGTAGAGCGCCACCAATTGTTCTTCTGTTATGTTCAATTAAGTTAAGATAGGCTGCAGATACACCTGCATCAGCCGCAAGTTCGGCTTGTGTTTTGCCGAGGTCTTTCCGGATTGTACGTATGCGATGTCCCAATAATGCCCGGCCAGCCATGATGTAATCCTGATTTTTCTAATATTTTATTTATAATGACGAAAATTTACAGATTTACAAGTTTGTAAATTTTCTATTTAAATTGTTAACAAAAAACTCTTTATACTTCAATATGTTGTTGAAATATTTTCTAGCCCCCTCATAATTCGCAATATCTCCATCTCTAAAAATAAAAATATCGGATGGTTCGGGTGTCTTCGGGCACGTCATTGAATAGATGTATGAACATCAATAGGGAGGCTTTTAGCCATGAAATCAATTATTACTCGTCGTGGACTGTTGAAGGGAACAGCTGCCGGTGCAGGTGTTGCGGCGTTGGGCTCTGTTGCGCCAACTCACTTCATCAAAAATGCTTGGGCAGAAGAATTTCGTAATGACCCAACAAACAAGTCTGCAATTACATTAGGTTTTAACGTACCACAATCTGGACCTTATGCGGATGAAGGTGCGGATGAGCTTCGTGCATATAAGCTTGCAGTTAAACATCTGAACGGCGAAGGCGATGGTGGTATGTTGAATACCATGAAGCCACTTTCTTTGAAGGGTAATGGTATCCTCGGTAAAAAAGTTGAATATGTAACAGGTGATACGCAAACTAAATCTGATGCTGCGCGTGCTTCTGCGAAGCGTATGATGGAAAAAGACGGTGTGAGTATGGTTACTGGTGGCTCATCTTCTGGTGTAGCCGTGGCTGTGCAGGCATTGTGTCAGGAAATGGGCGTTATCTTTATGGCAGGTTTGACCCATTCCAATGATACAACTGGTAAAGATAAGCGTCGTTATGGTTTCCGCCATTTCTTTAATTCTTACATGTCCGGCGCTGCACTTGGTCCTGTTTTGAAAGATGAATATGGTACAGAACGTCGTGCTTACCATCTAACAGCTGACTATAACTGGGGTTATACGACAGAGGAATCTGTTAAGAACACAACCGAAGCTCTTGGTTGGGAAACAGTTGCAGCTGTTCGCACACCTGTAGGTGCTGGTGACTTCTCTCAATATATTACGCCTGTTTTGAATTCTGGCGCGGATGTGTTGATCTTGAACCACTATGGTAAAGACATGGTGAACTCGTTGACACAAGCTGTATCCTTTGGTCTTCGTGATAAACAAGTGAATGGTAAGAACTTTGAAATCATTGTTCCATTATTCTCTCGTTTGATGGCGCAAGGTGCTGGTGACAATATTAAAGGTATTTTGGGTACAACTAACTGGAACTGGTCTTTACAAGATGCTGGTTCGCAAGCATTTGTGAAATCCTTCGGTCAGGAATATGGTTTCCCACCATCTCAGGCTGCGCATACATGCTATGTTCAAACATTGCTTTATGCGAATGCATGTGAAATGGCTGGTACTTTCAACCCTGTGGAAGTTATCAAAACACTTGAAGGCTTTAACTTCGATGGTATGGGTAACGGACCTACAGAATATCGTGCTGCAGATCACCAATGCTTTAAAGATGTATTGGTTGTACGTGGTAACGAAAACCCATCTAGCCAATTTGACCTTCTTCAGGTTGTACAACAGGTGCCTCGTTCTCAGGTTGAGTACGATCCATCTATCTTTGGCGGTGAATTAGGTCCTTATAAAGCTTAATACGCCAATATGAATGTTCCAGTCCCTTCATGGGTTCATCTGAAGGGACTGAACTTTCATTTATCTCGCTGCATAACATTTTTTCAAAGCAATTATTCAGGGTAAACGCTTGTTTAGGAATAATAACGCTACACTTGTATGCAGTGTCATCTAAAGCTGAGACAAAGACCAATGGATGCAATATTTTTACAAATTTTAAACGGGCTCGATAAAGGGGGGGCATATGCCCTGATCGCGCTTGGTTTGACCTTGATTTTTGGTACATTGGGTGTCGTGAACTTCGCACATGGTGCGGTGTTTATGTTGGGTGCGTTTTGTGCCGTGACGCTCAATAAAATTCTTACCCTCTCTCAACGTATTCGCGATGAGAGCGTGACATTCTTTGAAGCATATAAAGAAGTTCCTTATCTGGAAGTTTGGTTCGGCGAGACAGGATCTACCCTCATCGAATATTCAGTTCCTATTTCTATTTTGGTTGCAATACCGGTCATGCTATTAGTCGGTTTGGCGATGGAGCGTGGCTTATTTCGCTTCTTCTATAACCGTACACATGCAGAACAAATTTTGGTTTCCTTTGGTTTGGCGATTGTAATTCAAGAGATTGTGAAAGCCTTTTATGGGGCTAATCCAATCCCTCAAGCGCCGCCCGAGATTTTTGCAGGTAGTGCTAATATCGGCGCAATGTTAGGGATGAGTGAGGCTATTGTTTATCCTTGGTGGCGTCTTGTTTATCTAGTCTTTGCTGGCATTGTGATTGCAGCTGTATTCTGTTTCTTACAGTTTACGACCTTCGGTATGGTCGTGCGCGCAGGCATGATGGATCGTGAAACTGTTGGCCTGTTGGGTATTAATATTGAACGTCGTTTCACAATTGTATTTGGCTTGGCTGCTGTTGTAAGTGGTTTGGCAGGTGTGATGTATACCCCGATTTTACCACCTGATTATCATATGGGTATGGACTTCCTGGTTCTTTCCTTCGTGGTTGTGGTAGTTGGTGGTATGGGCTCCTTAGGCGGTGCGGTTGCTGCGGGTTTCTTGCTGGGTGTGTTGCAATCTTTTGCAGCCATGGCAGAAATCAAGGCAATTATCCCAGGTATTGACCAAATTATTATTTACCTTGTTGCGGTTGTCATCCTGTTGGTTCGTCCACGTGGATTGATGGGTCGTAAAGGCGTGATGGAGACCTAAGACAATGATAGCACCTACTACTCCTCGCAAAGACATGGTGATGTTTATCGTATTTGCGATAGCGATCTTAACTTTGCCAATCTGGATGGCCCCACTTGGTGGTAGTTATCCAGACCTTCTGCAGAAATTTGCTATCTTTGGCTTGTTTGCTGTTGGATTTAACATTTTATTTGGTTTAACCGGTTATTTATCCTTTGGTCATGCGGCCTTCTTGGGTGTGGGATCATATACGGCAGTTTGGAGCTTCAAGCTGTTAAGTATGAACATTTTGCCAGCTATTTTCTTTGGCATGATTACATCTGGCTTATTTGCATTGATTATTGGTTATGTAAGCTTACGTCGTTCCGGTATTTATTTTTCAATTTTGACATTGGCTTTCGCACAAATGTCTTACAATCTCGCTTATTCCGTTTTGACACCGATTACTTATGGTGAAACAGGTTTGCAGCTTGCACAGTATGATCCGCGTATTTTGGATGCACAGGCGACTGTTGAAGGCGGCGGTATTCCACTAACCAATCTCTTTGGGTTGGAGATGCAAGGCTGGCCGGGTTTCTATTTCTGTGCAGTCGTTTTGATTATTGGTTTCTATATTGCGATGCGTATCACACGGTCTCCGTTTGGTATGATGTTGTTGGCTGTGAAATCAAACCAGAACCGTATGAATTACACAGGCTTGAATACACGTCCATATACATTAGCAGCATTTGTGATTTCCGGTATTTATGCAGGATTAGCTGGCAGCTTAATGGCGGTGACTGATCCATTGGCTGGTGCGGAACGCATGCAATGGACTGCATCTGGTGAAGTTGTATTAATGACCATTTTAGGTGGCGTTGGTACATTGCTCGGTCCTGTGCTTGGTGCCGCAATCATCAAATATTTCGAAAATATCTTCTCTGCGATTAACGAAAGTGTGCTTCACGCATTCTTCGGCTTCCTTCCTGATTTTATTGAGAATGGGTTGGTAAATGTTGCAAGTCTGTTTGTCGGTAAGGGCTGGCATTTAACCTTAGGTGTGTTGTTCATGGTGATGGTGATCTTCCTACCAGGTGGGGTTATTGAAGCTTATGATCGTATTCGTAAACGTTTCTTCTCAAAAGAAACACGAAGCTCTGCGGCACCGCAGGCTGGCGATGATTAATCCGTGATCGACTAGACTTAGGAATTCTGTTATGAAGATATTAGAAGTAAGTAACGTCAATAAACGTTTCGGTGGCTTACAAGCCCTTGATGACGTAAATTTGACTGTTGAACAAGGTCACGTGCATGCGATTATCGGACCAAACGGGGCGGGTAAATCTACTTTGCTGAACTGTTTCGTTGGTCGCTTGATGCCAGATACTGGTAGTGTGATCTTTGATGGAACTTCCCTTTTAGGGTTGGCGCCACATGAAATTAACCAAACAGGTGTGTCCCGTGTATTCCAAACACCCGAAATTTTTGAAGATCTGTCTCTTTTAGATAATCTGATGATCCCGGCGCTGGCCAAACGTGATGGTGCATTTACGCTAAATGCTTGGGGCCGCGTTGACCAAGATGCCGAAATTCGCGATCAAGCGGAACATATGTTGGAAGATGTTGGGCTTCAGGATAAACGTCATTTGCAATCCGGTACAATGTCCCGTGGTGATAAACGACGCTTGGAATTGGCTATGTGCCTTGTGCAAAATCCAAAGTTGTTACTTTTAGATGAGCCTACCGCGGGTATGTCCCGTGCGGATACTAACAATACCATTGATCTTTTAAAGAAGATTGGTGAGCGCGGTATTACCAAAGTTATTATTGAACATGACATGCATGTTGTATTTTCATTAGCAAATCGCGTGAGTGTTTTGGCACAAGGTCATGTGATTGCGGAAGGTACGCCTGAAGAGATGAAAGAAGATCAACGCGTGAAAGACGCATATTTGGGAGCAGGTCATGAGTAAGAATGTCGCAAAGAATGCACCGGCTTATTTCTCCTGCTGGGATTTGAAAGCTTACTATGGTGATAGCTATATCGTTCAAGGCGTTAGCTTTGATATCCATGAAGGTGAGGTTTTAGCATTATTAGGCCGAAACGGTGCGGGTAAAACATCTACCTTACGGGCAATTGCGCGTATGGATGACCCAATGCTAACCCATGGAGAGGTTTGGTTAGATCATAAACCTCTCCATGATATGAAATCTCATGAAGCGGCCCAAAACGGTATCGGTTTGGTGCCGGAAGATCGTCGTATTATTCCGGGATTGACCGTCGAAGAAAACCTGCAACTAGCTCAAATCGCAAAACCAAAAGGTTGGTCAATTGAGCGTTTATATGAACATTTCCCACGTCTTGCTGAACGCCGTAATCAAGAAGGCGTTACCTTGTCCGGTGGGGAACAGCAAATGTTGGCTGTTGCCCGTGCGTTAGCGCGTGATGTGAAACTGTTATTACTGGATGAGCCATATGAAGGTCTCGCACCTGTGATTGTCCAAGAAATCGCAAGCATTGTGGAAGAAATCCGTAATCTTGGATTGACCACAATTATCGTGGAGCAAAATGCGGTTGCTGCATTGAAGCTGGCTGATCGTGCGGTGATTTTGGATATGGGGCAAGTCGTTTATGATGGCACAGCTGAGGAAGTGCTAGAGAATGAAGAATTGCGTCACGAATATCTCGCAATCTAAATAATCCCTAATTGATTTCAGAAATACTGGTAACTTTCCCTTGAGTTACACCTAGAGGCTATCACCTTGGTGATAGCCTTCTCTTTATCTTTAATCTTGACCATATGGTCAGCTTGTATCTGATGGCGGTTATCTGCTAAGAATAGGTAGTTCAGATATAAAATAACTAGAGGTTACCATGGCGGTTATACTAGAGGCGGTTGATTATCAGGATCCTGATGCTGCGGAAAAGTTTGTAAATTCCTTGCGAGAAACAGGATTTGGTGTGTTGAAGAATCACCCAATCAGTCAAGATGAAGTTCATAGCATTTATAACAACTGGTATGACTATTTCCAAAATGGGAATAAATACGATTTCCTTCGCAATCCTGAAACTCAGGATGGGTATTTTCCACCAGAAGAATCAGAATCTGCCAAGGGCATGGAAGTTAAGGATATCAAGGAATATTATCATTTCTATCCGCATGGTCGTTGCCCGGAAGAACTTAGGGAACAGTTAGATACCTATTATAAAAACACCTCTGCTTTTGCAGGTGAATTATTGTCTTGGGTTGAAAAATATTCTCCGAATGAAGTCTCCGCAAGATATAGCCAATCCTTGTCCAGTATGATTGATGGATCCACGCAATCCTTGTTGCGTGTGTTGCATTATCCCCCATTCACAGGGGATGAAGAACTCGGTGCCATTCGTGCCGGCGCACATGAAGATATCAATCTATTGACGGTGTTACCTGCCGCTAACGAACCGGGGTTACAGGTAAAAGCGAAAGATGGTAGCTGGATTGATGTGCCATGTGATTTTGGCAATCTTATCGTGAATATTGGTGATATGCTGCAAGAAGCTTCCGGTGGTTATTTCCCATCGACCACACATCGTGTTATTAATCCTAAAGGAATGGATAAAACCAAGTCTCGTATCTCATTGCCGCTATTTTTACATCCCTATCCAGAAGTAAAATTGTCGGATCGTCATACGGCAGATAGCTATTTGATGGAACGCTTACGTGAATTAGGCGTCATTTAAAAATTCATAACTATCGAGAAAGTTTATACGGGAAGGGGCTTGTATCTTCCTGTATAAAAAGAGTATAGAATGGCCAGAATTTAGGGCGTGCTACGCTCATCTTATGAGGTTTAAGGGAAGAGATTATGATTACTCCGGAAGAAATTGCACGCGTCGTTGCTTATTTACGTGGTCAGTTTAAAAACGATCGCATCAATATTAAACCACCTGCAAAGCCGAATGCACCTGTTGAAGTATATATCGGCGATGAATTCATTGGCGTCTTGCACCGTGATGAAGACGAAGGTGAAGTATCTTATGATCTAAATATCAGTATCTTGGAAGAAGATTTACCTGGTATGGTGTAAGCTTTTAGCAGAAGACGAGATTAAAAAGGCCTGCGATATTTCGCAGGCCTTTTTCTTTAGGTTTGAGACGCTTTCTTTCTTGTGGCTAAGGTGACGCCAATAGCAGTGATCGCCATGCCACCCCACGCAACAATTGGCATTTCTTCGCCCAGTAGGAACCAGCCAAATAAGGCAGCTAAAGGAGGGACCAGAAATAATAATGAAGACACACGGGCCACTTCGCCAGCCCGGATCATGGCAAGCAATAGACTGATGGCGAGGATAGAATTTCCAATAACCAAATAGCCAAGGGCCGCCATAAAGGTTGGGTTCCAGTCAACTTCCATTGTTTCGCTGAAATAAGCGAGAGGCAGAACGATTGCGAGTCCAGCGGCATATTGAACCAGATTGGAAACGATTGGATGATAGCTTATCCCAAATCGTTTTTCATATATCACGCCTCCCGTCATTCCTACTAACCCAATGATGCTGAAGATAATGCCAAACAAAGTTGGTGGTTCAATATCAGATCGGGCTACAATCACTACCACAACGCCGCCTAGGCCAAGTAAAAGGCCTATCCATCTTTTCCAGCTGACATGTTCACTGGCAAGGTAAGGGGCAAGAATAGCAACTAAGATAGGTTGCAAGGCCATAAAGATAGCTAATACCCCTGCAGAAACACCGGTTTTGAACGCCCACCAGCAACCGCCAAAATAAACAGCCTGCATCAAAGTGCCAACCACCATGAGATGCATCCAGTTGATAAGGCGTTTTGGGAATTTAGGTCGAAAGATCAATGCGAGAGGCATCAATAAGAGTATGACGGCACCAAATCTTAAACTTAATAGGGTCATAGGTTCGGCAAATTGTAAGCCTAATTTTGCAACACTATACCCACCTGCCCATAACAGGGTGAAGATGACAGGGGCTAAAATCAGCCATAAAGGTTTATTACTTGTAGCCATATTAATTGATCCTGAAAAAACGCATAAACTCCCTTAACCTGTTTTTCCAAAAAGAGGAATGAAATTCTATTCACAACTGAATTGAAAAATGACGCTTTAACAACCATGTAAGTTGATATGCCTCAAAGACAAAATCACAAAGATGTAATATTGTTATAGGCAGGGATAAGTATTTTGAATTTCGATGAGTGTACGTGGAGAGTTTGAATGCTAGATGACAATCAAAAGCCTTTAGGTGGCGGTGAACAAACAGCCAGTAAGAAAACTCGAGCAAAAAAAGCTGTAGCCAAAAGGCCTGCTAGTCCTCACAAAAGCCATTCTCTATTATTACATGAAAAAATAGAAAAAAAGGGCCGTAATGCACCTTTACCAGCAAATTACCCTTACAAGCGTAGGATGCGAAGCGAACAATATGAACGCCAGAAGCAGGAGTTGCAAATTGAACTCTTAAAAGTGCAAAGTTGGGTTAAGGAGACAGGTCAACGCATTTTATGCATTTTTGAAGGACGCGATGCTGCGGGTAAAGGGGGCACAATTAAGCGCTTTACAGAACATCTGAATCCTCGCGGTGCACGAGTTGTTGCTTTGGAAAAACCAACGGATGAAGAAAGAGGCCAATGGTATTTTCAACGCTATGTGAATCAGTTGCCAACGAAAGGAGAAATCGTTTTCTTTGACCGTAGTTGGTATAATCGTGCTGGTGTCGAAAGAGTAATGGGCTTTTGCTCGCCTGCTGAATATATGGAATTTATGCGTCAAGTACCAGAATTTGAACGGATGCTGGTTCGAAGCGGTATTAAGTTGTTCAAGTTTTGGTTCTCGGTCAGTCGCGATGAACAGCTACGTCGTTTCCGGTCTCGTCAGAATGATCCATTAAAGCATTGGAAACTTAGTCCTGTTGACGTTCAATCTCTTGATCTTTGGGATGAATATTCCGAGGCAAAAGAAGCGATGTTCTTTAATACCCATACGGCTGATTCTGCATGGACTGTGATACGCTCAGATGACAAAAAACGTGCTCGACTAAATTGCATGCGATATTTTTTGAGTGAAATAGATTATCCTGGAAGAAATGAGGGAGTAATTATCCGACCAGATCCTCAAATAGTCGGGCCTGCAGATAGCATATATGAAAAACTGGATGATTATGATCCCGATAAACAAATTAGGATTAGAACCTAATCAAGGGATCAAATGTAAGTTGAACACGGATAGGTTCTAAGACAGTTCTTGTTTTAAGAAATCAATCATCACCCTTGTTTTAGTAGGTAGGAAGTTGCGACTAGGATAAATAATCCAAGCGCCAGTTTCAAAATCTGTCGCCGTAACTTGATGATAAGGCAAAAGATTTTGGCAGTTGCCAATTTCAATGTCTTGTTCAATTAACCAGTTAGGTAACATTGCTATTCCTAGGTCTGCTAACATTGCTTGCTTTATCGCGATTGCGTTTGAAAGAACAAGATCCCCATTGATCTGAACTTCTTTGACATTACTCATTTTATCTTTCGCCAGCCACTTTGATTGATAATCGGGAAGATTGAATAAGATTGCATTCATTTCAGATAAAGTTTCAGGAGAGGTAACCTTCTTCTGATTTGCGAGATATGTCGATGTGGCGACAATATAGTAGTTTGTATCATGTAGCTTACTACAAATCATATCTTGTTGAATACGCGGCGCAAGGCGAATGGCGACATCTATACGATCTGAAACTAAATCAAGATTGTCATCTGAAAAAACAATCTCCAGATCAATCTCAGGATAGAGCGTTTTAAATTTTCCCAGTAAAGGCAAGATCATGTGATGACCATAGGCAATAGATGCTGTTAAGCGTAATTTGCCGGTAGGGCTTTGACTTAACGTTTTAGCATCATCTTCGGCTTGATCTAAATCCTCTAAAATGGATTGAAGGCGACCTAAGTAAACTTCACCTGCTTCGGTGAGTTGTAGATTTCTCGTGGTTCTTTGGAATAAACGTATGCCAAGTTCTTCTTCTAATCCTGAAACAATACGGGAGATTTGTGAAGGGTCCAATGACAAATCACGCGCAGTTGAAGCGAAACTGCCCGATTGATGAATGGAAAGTAATAATTTCAAG
>NZ_SMMC01000199.1 GCF_009711445.1 Curvivirga aplysinae
TGCATTGCCGCATATACTCCGGAAAATTTTCAGTATAATCTGAAGTAAATCTAAAAAAGAAAAATATAATTTCTGGATGGGTTGTAACATTTAGAGCAAAGAATACCGGGATGAAGAAAAGGGTCATAATATGAGCGTATTTGACAAGAAAACAGTTGATGACTGGAATGCAATGGCTGAGAAAGAGCTCAAAGGCCGTAAAGCAGAAGAACTCATCTGGACAACCCCTGAAGGTATTCCTGTCAAACCTCTCTATACAGCTGCTGATCTTGAAGGCCTAGAGCATATGGCCGATGGCGGTATGATGCCAGGCTCAGCTCCCTTCGTCCGTGGTCCCCGAGCAACCATGTATACAGGACGCCCATGGACAGTCCGCCAATATGCCGGGTTTTCAACGGCAGAAGAATCCAATGCCTTTTACCGGCGTAATCTAGCTGCAGGCCAAATGGGCCTTTCTGTGGCTTTTGATCTGGCAACTCATCGTGGTTATGACAGTGACCATCCGCGCGTCATGGGGGATGTGGGTAAAGCCGGTGTTGCCATTGATTCCGTCGAAGATATGAAAATCCTTTTTGATCAAATCCCATTAGACAAGATGTCCGTTTCGATGACTATGAATGGCGCTGTTCTTCCCATTATGGCGAACTATATTGTCGCCGCGGAAGAACAAGGTGTTTCACCAGAGCAGCTTTCAGGAACGATCCAAAATGACATCTTAAAAGAATTCATGGTTCGAAATACTTATATTTATCCGCCAGAACCATCCATGCGCGCGATTGCAGATATTATCGGCTACACATCCGACTTTATGCCGCGTTTTAATAGCATCTCTATTTCTGGCTACCATATGCAAGAAGCAGGTTCCACATGTGTGCAGGAATTGGCTTTCACAATTGCCGACGGCCTCGAATATGTTCGTGCAGCTCTTTCCAAGGGACAGGATGTGGATGCATTTGCACCACGTTTAAGTTTCTTCTTCTGTATAGGTATGAATTTCTTTATGGAAGTTGCAAAGTTGCGTGCGGCCCGTTTCTTGTGGTCTAGCCTAATGCAAAAGCATTTCAAACCAAAAGACGCACGCAGCCTAATGTTACGCACACATTGCCAAACATCTGGTGTTTCTTTGACAGAACAGGACCCTTATAACAACGTGATCCGTACGACTGTCGAAGCGATGGCAGCGGCTTTGGGCGGCACTCAGTCCTTGCATACAAACGCATTGGATGAAGCTGTCGCCCTGCCAACAGATTTCTCCGCCCGAATTGCCCGCAACACCCAATTGGTCCTTCAAGAAGAAGCCGGCATTACCAAAACTGTCGATCCGTTGGCAGGCTCCTATTATGTGGAAAGTTTAACTGCGAGCTTGATCAAAGAAGCTGGCAAATTGATCGATGAAGTTGAAGAGCTTGGCGGCATGACAAAGGCTGTAGAAGCTGGCATGCCAAAATTAAAGATCGAAGAAGCAGCAGCCTTGAAACAAGCGCGTATCGACCGCAAGGAAGAAGTGATTGTTGGCGTGAATAAATATCAATTGGCTCAAGAAGACGAAATGGATATTCTTGATATTGATAATACTGCTGTTCGCGAACAACAAATTGCGCGCCTAGAGCGCACAAAGGCAAATCGCGATGAAACCGCTTGCCAAGCCGCACTTGATGCACTCACACAGGCGGCGCAGGAAAACAGTGGCAATTTACTTGCACTATCTGTCGATGCGGCACGCGCACGCGCTTCTGTTGGAGAGATTACATCAGCCATGGAAAAAGTTTTCACACGTCATAAGGCAGAAATTCGCTCCATCTCAGGTGTCTATGGCTCTGCCTATGAAGGGGATGAAGGTTTCCAAAAGATCCGTAATGATGTGGAAAAATTTGCAGAAACCAATGGTCGCCGCCCTCGTATGTTGGTTGTGAAAATGGGTCAAGATGGCCATGATCGAGGCGCTAAAGTCATTGCAACTGCTTTTGCAGATATTGGCTTTGATGTGGATATGGGGCCGCTCTTCCAAACGCCAGAGGAAGCAGCCCAACAAGCAATCGAAGCTGACGTGCATGTTATTGGCGTCTCTTCTCAAGCCGCAGGTCATAAAACACTTGTACCTGCCATGATTGATGCCCTTAAATCGGAAGGTGCAGAGGATATTATAGTGGTCTGTGGAGGGGTAATTCCGGCGCAGGATTATGACTTCCTGAAAAAAGCTGGTGTAGCTGCAATCTATGGCCCCGGCACGAATATTCCTGCTGCGGCAGCAGAAATTATGGAACTGGTTAGTAAATAACCAGAAAACATTTCTCTTTTGTTCATACAATTGTTCAAGGCCCGTGAGAAATCATGGGCTTCTTTTTATGTCAAATTTGGAAACAATAAGTTTATTTTGAACCTATTTAAATTTCGGAGTAAACTTCTTACATAGTCCTGAAAGATTAAAGTAAATCATAATCATTCTTAGGAGAGACAAATGCATTGGCGCAATCAACAAACCCATTGGGGGATGGTAGCTATCCTAATGCATTTTGGCGTTGCATTTACTGTCTTTGGTTTATTTGCCTTGGGGTGGTGGATGGTTGATCTCACTTATTACGATTCCTGGTATAAACCAGCGCCACATATCCATAAAAGTATAGGTATACTGTTATTTATAACCATGATTTTACGTTTGGCGTGGCGAATTTTTGATAAGCCACCTGAACATCTTGATACCCATGCGAAATGGGAACAAATATCTGCGAAAATTACACATATTTTACTTTATGCACTTATTTTTGGCATCATTTTTAGCGGCTATCTTATTTCTACGGCTGATGGACGCCCCATAAAGGTCTTCGATTGGTTTGAAGTACCAGCTTTAATCACTTCGATCGAAAAACAAGAAGATATTGCCGGTGTTATCCACTGGTATGCAGCATGCGTTCTCATAGGATTAGCAGTGTTACATATTCTAGGTGCATTTAAACACCATGTGATTGATAAGGATACAACATTAACTCGCATGCTAGGCAAGAATAGACGCTAACAAAGACTCCAACTTTTACTATTTAACATCTTACCAACGAAGGACTAGGTTCATGATAAAATTTTTCACAAAATCTGCAATCATCGCAGCTGCGATGTTTACTTCTGTGTCCGGATTTGCAGCTGACAGCTTCAAAATCGACACAGATGGTGCCCATGCTTATATCGATTTCAAAATTTCACATTTAGGGTACAGCTGGATTTCTGGTCGTTTTAACACATTTGAAGGCGATTTTAGCTTTTCCCAAGATAACCCTTCTGATGCACAAGTTTCTGTTACAATCGACGCGACCAGCCTCGATTCCAATCATGCAGAACGTGACAAACATATCCGCTCTGCTGATTTCCTTGAAACGGATAAATTCCCATCCGCTTCTTTCAAAAGTACAGGCTTTAACTATACAGGTGATGGTAAAGGCGTGCTGACAGGTGATTTAACTCTTAAAGGTGTCACAAAATCTATCGAAATCGAAGTAAGCCATATTGGCCAAGGTGATGACCCATGGGGTAACTACCGTTCCGGTTTTTTAGGTGAAACAGCTTTGACAATCGCAGATTTCGGCATCACACAACCTTATTTACCAGCTGATATGCAGGTCTTCTTAGAATTAGGCGTAGAAGGTATTCGTCAATAAGCCTAACAAGGAATACAAGTATATTAATAAAGGCCGAACTGTTATATCAGTTCGGCCTTTTTTGTGCCTGATGATACATAGCCACAGCGAATCCGAACCCAATGAAAACCCATAAATGACGTTGATACATAATTTCAGATGTTTGGCTCATCACAGCTGCTACAATTAAAATCAAACACATAGCAAAACATATCCAATTATCTCTGGTCAGCCAAAACAACCGGAAAAGATATATGAAAAGAGCCAAGACAATTCCAAATCCAATTATTCCGGTTTCTGCTAACAACCACAATCCGGTATTATGTAATACACTCCCTTCGCGTACGGCATGTTCTAATGAATGGTTTTTATAATATCCTAAGCCAGCACCAAAAATAGGATGCTCTAACCAAATCTGGAAGGCAATTTTATATGATTCCAGTCTTTCTATCGTACCCGTGTCAGAGCCTTCTATCAGAATTCCTTGAGAAAGATATGTAGGATTTAAACTATGGGCAGCTCTACCTATATTTGCCCCCGCATCCCCCACGCCAAATACTCCCAGAGAATTCATAATATCAGCAAGCCAAACAAACCCATTTCCAATTACAACTGGAACTAAAACAGCCATAAATGTCACGAATACTAACTTATTGATAAGTTTAGGATGACAAATTAGCGCAACAATAGCCACAGATACATAAGCAATCATTGCTCCCCTTGACCCGGTCAGAAATAAGCACGTCAGCAAGACAAACAGACTCAACCAGATTAATTTTCTCGATGCTACTTGAAATTTACACAGAGCTGATAAACCAAAAATTATCATACAGGCCAGAAAGAAACCATATGCATTTGGATTTCTCAATAAACCCGAAAGCCTCTGAGGATATGCTATATTCAATAAATTATTTTGTGAGGCGTTAAGCCGATGATACAGATGAAAAACAAGGCCAATAGCAGCAACCAAAACTGAGATAACAAGTATCGTTCTTAACAAAGTATATTGAGATTTTTCCGGCTCAATTCCAGTTAAACTTTTTCCCGCCAAATATGTAACAAAAAATATCCCTGAAAGAAGCAATACACCGACCACCTTTACCAATGCCCACGAATACGATTCTCCTTTAAGAAACATGAAATTAAATACAAAAAATGTTAATAAAATCGATAGCATACCGATCATGAAACGTAACTCGAAAAAATCTTTCTTCTCTAGCGTAAAAATCACTGGAATACATAGGATCACTAGCAGAAAATCTGCAGCAGAAAGTCGTAAAGAATTACCCATCAAGACAAACTCAATTGAGAATTGTGCACTTGCTAAAAGCAAGACTATAAATACACACAATACTTTATTACTAAGAATATTTTTCATTTTCATAAATGTTTTTTTTACAATGCTTGTTGAAAATAAAAGGATATGCCATATATCAATGGATTAGTTTTCACAGTAATAAAGATAATGCGCAAAATCTTCAATCTCTTGATAAGCATAGGGCTACTATTTCTTGCTGTTTATTATTTCGGTGTTGATCGGATTATTGAACAAGCAAAGAATATTAAATTGGAATTCTTCCTTTTTGCAATTATAATCAATCTACTGCTTATACCCATTGTAACAAAGCGCTGGCAGCTTATCCTTCGTTTACTAACGCCGCTTCCGAACTTCATCCAATGTCTACGCGCTCAACTAGTTGCTATGTATGCGGGATTATTTTTTCCGGGACTCATCTCCGGTACTGCTGTCAAACTTGTATTGATGCGCCAAATTGGCATAAGAAGCAAATATACATTATTGAGCATTCTGTTCGATAAGATCGCGATTGTCTTACCTCTTGTTACATGTATAGCGATTAGTGTGCCCTTCATTGCTGACACGCATGTATTTCAAGAGGAACTCGATAATTTCCCCAAAGTAGTTGCTGCTGTATTTCTAGTCTTCATATCTATTATCGCAGGTGCCTTGCTGATTCCACGACTTATTCATAATGATTCAATGGTACTTAAAAACCTCCTTCAACTTCATAAAGGCAAAATAGCGGCCATCTTTTTATGGGGAATAGTCGTTGTCTGCATGGGCGTCCTTCAATACTGGACTTTATTTGAATTCAACGCCAGTCTTGCAGACCTTTTTTTGGTGACACCTGCTGTTATCTTTATTTCATCTCTGCCTTTATCCATCGGTGGCTGGGGCCTTCGAGAAGGGAGCGGGATCTTGTTTTTTGCCCTTATTGATATTCCCGGAGAAGTGGCGCTTCTTGCATCAGTACAAGTCGGATTTGCAGGAATTATTGTCAGTATGATTGGCGCTTTCTTTTGGTCCAAAGATCTTATTCCAGAAGGAAAAAAGGCAATGTCAGCGGCTATTGCCAAAACCAAAAACTGAAAAAGCTCGGTTATAAAGACCGAGCTTTTTATATTGCGTTATCTATGCTTTCGACAGGATTAATCTACGTCAGCAGCAACCCGCATGGAAACAATCTTATCACGCTCACCAAGAACAGCACCATTCGGCCCTTCACCCATCTTGATATTGTCAACAAATTCCATTCCTTCAATAACTTTCCCCCAGACAGTATATTGTTGGTCCAACCAAGGTGCATCCTGGAAAACAATAAAGAACTGACTATCAGCACTATTGGGGTCCTGTGAACGCGCCATAGACAGTGTACCGCGTACATGTTTTTCAGCTGAGAATTCACCATCTAGATTCTGACCGGATCCGCCTGTTCCATTACCATCAGGATCACCAGTTTGCGCCATAAATCCTTCGATCACACGATGAAAAACAATACCATCATAAAACTTCTCACGTGTTAATTCTTTAATACGTGCCACATGATTTGGTGCCAAGTCAGGACGTAACTCGATCACAACACGCCCATCTTTCAATTCAAGATAAATCGTGTTTTCAGGGTCCAACGCAGATGCGGCTCCTGCTGAAAGAGAAAGCCCAATTGCGAAACATGCAGATTTCATAAAACGGGAAGCAAACACAAACCCACTCCTTAGTTAATTAGATTCTTCTAGAAGGGAGAATATCCGACTCATTCTTTCATTGCACGTATATTCTTTAACTTCTATCTTGTGAATTATAAAAATATACTTCCTTAAATTTTGAGATTTTCCCATGCTTGATCAAATCTTTGTCTTCGATATCGAGACCATTCCGGACACGGATGCTGTTCCCAATCTAACCGGATTAGATAACAAAGATATCGACATGCGCAGGAAATCCTTAGAAGATTACCACTTGAACATCACGGACGGTCGCAATGCTTTTCCTAGACAGTGTTTCCATAAAGTCGTCGCCATCAGTTTTCTACGTGCCCGCATCTTACGCGATGGCGATTATGAAACCTATCAAATAGAAGAAATTCGCTCTGGTGGAAATGAACATTCTGACGAGGAAGAGCTTATAAGGGGATTCTTTCAGTATTGTGGCAAACATGTACCACGACTTATTAGCTTTAATGGGCGTGGTTTTGATCTTCCAGTATTAAAATATAGAGCAATGAAATACGGTATTTCTGCTGAATGGCTTCACAAAGTAGGGGATAAATGGAATAACTACAATCAACGTTATTCAAAAGCATGGCATTGTGATTTACTTGAACAGCTTTCTGATTACGGCGCCTCTGCACGTTTAAGGTTAAATGAGGTATGTGCTGCGTTTAATCTACCCGGTAAAACTGGTGTGGATGGGGGAGATGTGATGGAACTGTATGACCAAGGAAAAATTCAAGAAATCAGAGATTATTGTGAAACAGATGTTATTAACACCTTTCTTGTCTATCTAAGATATGCATTACATACCGGGGTTACGGATGCAGACGGATATAATCATGCGCGTATCCTTTTACAAAGCGAATTGGAAGAAAGATCAGACAAAAACATGGCTTACAAAGAATTTCTGGAAGCTTGGCGCAAAAGTAGCCAAGGAAATTTCTCCGCCCTTTGAAATTAAAGACAAAAAAATCAATTTGTGCTATTATAGATAAGAAGAATTAATTCAACTCATCTGGCTTAAATCTTCCTGAATTATGCTTGATTTCTATAGAAAATGAGCATAATTCTAAGTTATTGGCAATTTAAGATTATTTTTCTGGGGATTTTATCAATGGTTCAAATGGCGGTTCCAAATCAAAAGATTATCAAAGCAACTTCGATGTTTTTTGACCCCAACCGTGATTCCGGCCCCATTGGTCGCGCAGCCCTTCAAAGTGCAGGCCTAACGAATACTCAATTTCATTTAGATATAGACATGGCGATGAGTTATCTCTCCATGCATACGCCTGAACTTTTGGTTGTAGATCTAGCTCCAGACACCAAAGAAGATGGGTTGATGTTAATCGCTGCTGCACGCAGTAAAAAAGACGATAACCCACCTCGTGTACTTGGTCTCCTTGCAGGTGGTACGCGTGAAGCTTTAGTTGAAGCTATCAAAGGAGGCGTTGATACTGTCATCGTTAAACCTTTAGCACCCGATAGTCTTCACAAAAAAATCAAAAGTCTAATGGCAAGCCCACAAAATTACATTTCCGCTAAAGGTTATTACGGGCCGGATCGTCGTCGCGTTCCAGATGCAGAGGAATTTACAGGCGAAGAGCGTCGTAGTAACTAATCTCCTTCACAAGAGACAGCCAGCATTAAGCTGGCTGAATTAAATCCCATTTATGCCCAAAAGGATCGGAAAAAATAACAACCTTTCCATAAGGTTCGTTACGCGGTGCCTCCATAAATACGACCCCTGCATTCTTCATTTTTAGATAATCGGCTTCGAACTGATTAGTTCGCAGAATAAGTAAAACACCACCTGCAGCCTGATTTCCAATAGCATTTAATTCTTCTGTTTTTTCCGCCCTCTTAAATACAAGGCAGGTCTCAATAGCCCCTTTTGGTCGAACAACAATCCAGCGTTTATCAGGCGCTAATTCAACATCTTGAACAACTTCAAACCCCAGGATATTAACATAAAACTCTTTGGCTTGATCATAATCTGGCACAATCAAGCTAATCGACGAAATAAATTGAGACATGTTTCGTTACGCGGCAACGATATCCATACGCGCAAGCACTTGCTTACGAAGATCACCGCTATCTTTATCTTTAACACCCAGCAAACCGCAAACTCGGCGCATTAGATTTGCTTCGTAATCATGTAGTACACCGTCTGCATAAACAACACCCCAAAGCATTTCCAATAATTGTAGACGTTCTTGATAATCAAAATTCGGTGCAAACTTACTAATGAAACTGTGAATATCTACTGCATCTTTTTGTAGGGCGACTGCTTCATCTAAAAGTGAATGAGCCGTCTCTGCATCCATATCAAATGACTTCATACAATCCGATACTATAATCGCACGTTCGTAATCATCAAATTCACCGTCCAATAACGCTGCTTCCACAAGTAGAGCCGCGGCTGCGATCTGCAATTCACGTTCAGTATGTGCTTTTTCTTCGGTCTCACCAAAAGATTCAAAGATAAATTTTTTCACATTTGCCCACATGGGACTTTTTCCTTTCGTCGATGGTCCTCAGAACACACTTTTCAAACGGTCAGTTTCTCGCCGTTCCTTTTTAGTTGGACGCCCTGCACCTTGTTCCCGCAGTCCGTCTATGGATGCCTGTTCTGATTTCTTTCTTTTTACTGGTGGGTCCAGGTCATTATATAGAAGAGCTGCTTCAGGAGCACCTCGTCTTTTATCTCCCAAAGCCAAAATTTCGATGACCCGAATATCTTGTTCTTTGGGAAAAGTTAAAATATCGCCAACCTTGACCTGATAGCCCGCCTTGCGAACTGGTTGACTATTTACACGCAAATGGCCTGACGTTACCTGTTGTGCCGCCAAAGTACGCGTTTTAAAAAAACGCGCATACCACAACCATTTATCCACACGTAGTTTTTCTGGCGCTTCCCCAATCATTTGCCTTTCGCCTCCAATAAATCTTTCAACCCCGCAAACGGAGAATTAGGATTTACTTTCGACTTAGATTTTTGTGCTGATTGCTGTCGCCTTTTATGAGTATTCCCTCTCTTCGTCGCATTTTGGGCCTGCGAATGATTTGATCTATGTTTCTTAAATTTTGCGGTAGATTTTGTATCTTCCGAAACCATCTTTGTTGATGGTGGAATGATTGTATCTTTTGCCAAGTCTGTCACTTGTTGCAAAGCGACCATATCACGACCCATTTTCTTATCAGAATGAGGTTCTTGACCTTTTTTCTGTTGGCTTAAAGCCCGTTGGACATCTTGTTTTTTGCGGTTCGGTTTTTTTGATTTATTAGGTTGCGCCTGTTTTTTATCCTTAGATGCTTTCACATTATTTGCAATTAAGCGGAATGCTTTACCATCTTCGGTTTCAACCTCTCTACACCCTAAAGCACGTAAAACCTTTGGCAATTCTTGAAGTGTACAGCTGATTCTATCAGCAAGTCTCTCATTTTTTTCAAGAACCCCATTTTTACTTTCTCGTCTTATATGCGCCATCACAGCTTCATAATGGTCCAGACGTAATACCACCGGCCCTGCAGGTATATATCCTATAAACGACCAGGCTTGTTGTGAAACATAATCATATGGCAAACATATCTGTGCTTTTCTAGGTAAAGTGGGTATAGTTATCTTATGATAAACGGCATATAATAATGCACGAAGACGCAACATATCACCATTTAGTAATCGCTTCCAAAACACCCAGTATACTCCAAAACGTAACTGACTTTTCCCGAACATTTTACGTTCGCTTTCCGTTAAACCTTCTAATTGTTCCTTTGCCGCTTTCACATTTACACTTCCCAACCCCTCTTTTAGTTGGAAAACTAGCCCACGTGCATATGCAGATAACTTGGCATCACCGTCAGATAATTTGGGCCCCTCCAAAGCAATCAACTTTCTTGAAAGATAAGCTTTTAGCCATTCTTCCATCCGCGACAAGATCGCACGCTGTATTGCATTATCTGTGATATCATTGCTGAGCGATAGGAGTTTAGGAGACAGGATATTCTCACCCTTGATCAATCGTGCTATGTCATTAAACTCCCCACCTTCTTCTGTGGGGTCAGACCAAGCTATATGACCGAATGGCGTCAAACGAAAAGCTGCATCTGCTGAATTAATCAAACAATCAGATTTATCCTGAACATATTTTGCAATACTGTTAGAAGCAGCGGCAGCCAATTGTTTCGCTTCTCTGCGATCTTTTGCACGGTCAGCCTGAAAATGAAAGCCAACCATACGCCCAACAATATGCCCCTCGATTGATATCACACCAGCTTTATCAACAGCGGAAACATGCTCACGCCCCTCTCCCTTGTCTTTCTTGCTGATCAACGCTGCACGCTTATCTACAAATCGTAACATCAAAGATTGGTGCAATGCGTCAGATATCTTATCTTCTATAGATCGCGCGCGTTCCTGCCATTCATAGCTATGCCTTAACCAACTTGAACGATGCATTACATAAGCCCAGCTACGAATATGAGCCAAACGTTGGGTAAGCTGATCAATATCTCCTTGAGTATTATCTAATCTACTCAAACGTTCTTCCATCAAGTCTTCAGGAACCGCACCATGATCCACTAGATTAAGATATAAACGCGTTAAAAATTCCGTATGATGATCTGGCGTGATCTTTCGAAAGTCCGGCACCTGACAAACATCCCACAGAAGCTGAACTCGATCCGGTGTCGTCGCACGCAACAACACCGCTTCATCTTTCATCATCATCTGCAAGGCAACATGATCAGTCGCATCACGTGTTCGCAGAAGTTCTGAAGAATTTGGATTTTTTTGTAAACTGCGCAATAAATTATGAGTATTTCTAAAATCAAGATTGCGATTACGCCATTGGATATGCGTTATGGGGGTAAATTCATGCCTCTCAACCAATTCCACAACATCATCGTCAATCTCTGGCAGGTTATTTGTCACCCCAAAGGTACCATCATTCATATGCCGCCCTGCGCGGCCAGCAATCTGTCCTATCTCCCATGGGCGCAATGGACGTAATTTATGGCCATCATATTTCCGCATAGAAGCAAATGCCACATGATCCACATCCATATTCAATCCCATGCCTATAGCATCGGTGGCCACTAGATAATCCACTTCACCAGCTTGATACATTGCCACTTGCGCATTACGCGTGCGTGGACTTAACGCACCTAGTACAACAGCCGTCCCCCCCCGATGCTGCCTGATCGTTTCAGCAATCGCATATACTTCATTCACGGAAAATGCGACAATTGCCGTTCTTCTGGGCAAGCGCGTTAGTTTCTGTCGCCCTGTATAAGATAAAGTAGATAATCTTGGACGGCTTTCAATCTCTACATCCTCAACCAATTGTGTGATGAGGTCAGCCATACTATCCGACCCGAGGAACATGGTTTCATAACGACCACGTGCATGCAGCAGGCGATCTGTAAATATATGTCCTCGGTCTCGATCCTCACAAAGTTGAATTTCATCAATGGCCACAAAATCAACTGGTTCAGACACTGGCATAGATTCAACAGTACAGATAAACCATTTAGGTCGATGGGGAATGATCTTCTCTTCTCCGGTGATCAAAGCAACCGATGATGCCCCTTTCACTGCAACAAGGCGATCGTAATTCTCACGAGCTAGGAGACGAAGTGGAAAACCAATCATACCACTTTCATAGGCCTGCATTCGCTCCATAGCCAAATGGGTCTTGCCGGTATTTGTAGGCCCTAAAATAGCGCGTATACGACTTCGTGATGAGTCAAGAATAGACATTGTCCCTCTCTATGGGAGTAAGTCTGATAATTTGGAGGTTGTATTTATAAGATATAGATGCGCCTTCTATAGGCATTTTGCAAGCTTAACCATTAATCAATTCTCGATATAATCGATCATATGTATCTACACATATTTCGTGGGAAAAACTTTCTTCTAGATGTTTTAATCCCGCATTTCCATATATTTCACGCAGGTCCGTTCTATCCAATAACATCTTTAAAGCTTGGCCTAGTTCATTTGGCGCATGAGGCGGCACGACCACCCCCGTTTTCTGATCTAAAACTGCTTCCGCATTGCCTCCAACATTCGTCACGACCATTGGTAATTGTGCAGCCATACCTTCCAAGATAGCATTCGAAAAACCTTCTTCATGGGAGGCTAATACACCTATATCAGAAGCAGCATAAATATCTGCGATGGCCTCACTGGCTCCTGTTAAAATCACACGATCCTTAATATCCATCTCTAAAATAAGAGCTTCTAAAACTTCGCGATATCTATCTCTATCCGCACCAACGATCAAAAGCTTCCATTGTTTATCTTTTGGCAATGTCGCGCAGGCACGAATTAAATCTTCATGGCCTTTATAGGGAATTAAATTTGCAACTTGAGTAAACACAACATCGTCCAAATCAATATTATATTGGGCACGTATATTGTCTCCGCGCAATTTGGGGCTTCTCATACCGTTATAAACCAATTTGACTTTGGTTGGGTCACAGCTTTCATCAGAAATTAGTTGGTTCACCACTTCCCTAGAATTACCAAGGATAAGCTTCATCCTTTTATGCAATATCAATTCTAATTTTCGAACAACTGCTGGATATTTACTTTGATAGATATTGAGGCTTCGGCGGCTCATCACTCTATTTGGCAACATGGCAAAAATAGACGCTATCCCACCAATTAAATATCCCTCTGGTAGAAAGAAATGAATCACGTCCGGACGTCTTATCATTAAGCAAAGGCATAGTTGCAACATTCGAATTAGATACCATAACCGACTGCCAAAGCGAGACATAATCGGTAACTTGATGCTTGGGCCCCAAATATGGTCACCAACATTGGGTTTTGGATATTTCAATAAAGGCCCAAATACACGGATGCCTTTGTCTTCAAATTTCTCTGCTAATTCACCTTTTTCACGGATAGTAATAATGGAGATATCGTAACCTTTATCCTTTAAGTCAGGCAAGACACGCCATAAATGCGTCTCTGCCCCGCCTCGATTAAGGCTGGTGATCACATAGAATATTGAAGGCTTCCCCATATCTTCCCGATCTTTCTCTCACTATTCTTGTAATAAGAATAGCTTCAGGTATTAGCTTCTGCGTTTCCTTATAACTTTGGTTCTAATTTTAATTCCTTACAAAAACAAATAAAATTTATCAAAATTTCACCATATAGAAAATAACTGCTTGACCCGCCCCTAAATTGACCATAGCGTTTAACCCATGATTAAGACTATGACATATAAACTGCTACTAGGGCTCCTTCTACTCAGCGCATAATTGTTCTGAGCTTACTATTCTATTCCCTAACTTCCAGTTTTCTTAATCGGCCCAAAATGAAAATTTCAATTCAAAATTTTATAATCTCTTCTCCTTTTGCAGGTACAATTCATATGCCTGAAGCTCATGCACGCGGATGGCGTGCGCTGCGACTATGATGCGGCCATCGGAAAAATTAAAAAAACAGCATCCGATGGCTGTATTTCTGCTGTGAGATCATGTAAACAAAATTCAAATTTATTGGCAGGCGCGTTACAATCGTAGCCAAGCCACACAATAAGGGGTTCAATAAGTACCAACCCCGCAGGAGATTGCAAAATGACACAAGCGTCTACATCCGTCATGCCGGTTCATAAATATAAACCATTTGAACCCGTAAAATTGGACGATCGCACATGGCCAGGCAAAACTTTAGATAAATCCCCAACATGGTGCAGTGTTGATTTGCGCGATGGTAATCAGGCCCTAATCGAACCAATGGGATCTGATCGCAAACATCGTATGTATGATCTATTGATTAAGATGGGATATAAAGAAATTGAAATTGGCTTTCCATCTGCATCGCAAACAGATTTTGATTTCTGTCGTGAATTGATAGATCAAGGAAAAATCCCTGACGATGTTACTGTGCAAGTTTTAGTGCAATGTCGTGAACATTTGATCCGTCGTACTTTCGAAGCTTTAGAAGGTGCGAAAAATGTTATCGTGCACTTTTACAATTCAACTTCTACTATTCAGCGCAACGTCGTCTTCAAACAAGATCGCGATGGCATTAAAAATATTGCTGTCGAAGGTGCGAAATTGGTGAAGACTTTAGGCGATGAAGCCCGTGCTAAGGGCATGAATGTTCGTTATGAATACTCGCCTGAAAGCTTCACACAAACGGAATTAGATTATTCAGTAGAAATCTGTGAAGCCGTGATGGAAGTGATGGAACCAACTAAAGATGATCCAATCATCTTGAACTTGCCTGCGACAGTAGAAGTTTCCACACCGAACGTATATGCAGACCAAATTGAGTTCTTCCACCGCACCATCAAGAACCGTGAAGCTGTAATTTTGTCCATTCATCCACATAATGATCGTGGTACAGGTGTCGCTGCAGCTGAATTTGCTTTATTAGCTGGTGGCGACCGCATTGAAGGCACCTTATTTGGTAATGGTGAACGTACAGGTAACGTTGACTTAATCACATTAGGTATGAATTTGGTTTCTCAAGGTGTAGATGCAGGCATTGATTTCCATAACTTGCCGGAAATCGTAAAAGCTGTGGAATATTGCAACCAATTACCCGTTCATCCACGTCATCCATATGCGGGTGACTTGGTCTTTACAGCCTTTTCTGGCAGTCATCAGGATGCGATTAAAAAGGGCCTACATGCTATTGAGCAAGCAAATAGTGATATGTGGGATGTTCCTTATTTGCCGATCGATCCCGAAGATGTCGGCGCAAGTTATGAAGCTGTTATTCGCGTTAACTCGCAATCCGGCAAGGGCGGTGTTGCTTATATCATGGAAACCGATCATGGAATTCGTATGCCACGTAAATTACAGATTGAATTTTCCGGCGTTGTACAAAAGGTAACAGATTCTTCAGGTAAAGAAGTTACTTCCCAAGATATTTATGACACCTTCAACTCCGAATATCTAAATAACACAACACCTTATGGTTTCGTAAGCCACAGGACTGTACCAGATACACATGCAAGTGAGGTACGAGAAATTACTGCGACGGTCACCAAGAATGGCGAAGAAGTCGAACTTCTAGGTAAAGGTAACGGCCCAGTTGACGCTTATATGAATGTAATGAAAGCAGAAACCGGCATTGAAGCTAAGTTACTGGACTATTCAGAACACGCCACAGGCAGCGGTGCCGATGCGACAGCAGTTGCCTATATAGAAATGCGTAGACCTGATGGTAAAACTTTACATGGTGTTGGTCGCGACCCGAACATTGTATCTGCATCCTTAAGAGCTATTACATGTGCTTTTAATCGAATTATTGCAGACTAATTTCTACACAAGGTAGTTGAATATTTTAGAAGCAGTGGGATAAATTTTTCCGCTGCTTCTTTTATGGTTGTCAGGTCTTTTTTCCCTCACTACACTCCGCTTATAAGAAAAACCAAATCTATAAACAGGTAGTGCCATTCACATGGGAATTGACGCAAAATCAGACTTGTATAGTCGCATGCAAGCACAAGGAATTACACCTCAGACAATTGAGGCGGCAAAAAGATTTCACCCACATCTCAAAAAACATATGCCGGAAATTGTAGATCGATTAGCCAAACATATGATGACTGTTGATGGGCTCAAAGATGTCATGGAAACTTCGGTGAAAAACGGTGACTTCCAAAAAACGATCTCATCACATTGGCTTTCATTATTTTCAGGTAAAGTTGATGAAGAATATTACAATAACGCTGTAAACGTTGGTCGAAATCAATCTAAACAAGGTTTTCGCCCCCGTTGGCTGATGGGAAACTATTCTTACCTTGCGAGCGATATTTGTGCGGTTGCGGTGAAAGTATATGGTTTACGAAAAAGAGCATTAACGGAAGCATTAAATGCTATTAACAGCCTAATCTATTTGGATCTTAACATTCGTCTGGCTGTTTATTTCTCTTTGGCTGAAGAAGCTGCTGTTGAAAAAAGAAACGAAGCAGTTCTGGAATTAGAACAAACTTTTGAAGCTTCCGTTCAAGGGCAAGTAGAAATCATTACAAGTGAAGCAGCTGCTATTAACCCTGAAGCCAAAGCCATGGCAACTATTGCAGATCAGGTTTCAACACAAAGTGGTCACGCAGCAAGTGCAACCCATGAAATCTCAAGCAATATCTCTCAAGTTTCCACCTCAATTAATGAGCTTGCGAGTTCCATCGGTGAGATAGGACATTCAGTCAACCAATCTGCTTCTATCGCACGAAGCGCAGTTGAGACAGCGCAACAAACTGACAGTGATGTAGCAGAACTACACGAAGCAACAGTGAAAATTGGTGAGATTGTCAAATTGATCACCGAGATTGCAGATCAAACAAACCTACTAGCACTTAATGCGACTATTGAATCTGCCCGTGCAGGTGAAGCTGGCAAAGGATTTTCCGTTGTGGCGGGTGAGGTAAAAAATCTTGCTGGGCAAACAGCCAAAGCAACCCAAGATATCTCTGCCCAGGTGAATGAAATTCGTCTGGCTGCAGAAAAATCAGTGAATGCTATTACTGAAATCACTCAAACCGTTGAAGAAATTAATGATCAGTCAGCTGCGATCGCTATCGCCGTAGAAGAACAAACGTCTGTCACAGATACCATTATGCAAACAATCAATATAGCTGTTAGTCATGCAGATTCAGTTATAAGTGACATTACTGCGATGCAGGACGTTGCCGCTAAAACTCAGGCAACATCCGATCAACTTTATAGTAGATCTCGCAACCTTAATGAAGCAGCAGGTAATTTGGATGAATCAGCAAAAGCATTTATGAAAGAGCTGACAAAATCAGACTAATCGAACTACTCTTTAATAAAGAGTCGATAAGCTCCTTGAGCGGTGGCGATCAATTCGCCACCAATTTCATCTTGATACAGACGCATAGATGAATAGCCCACAGCCTTTCCCATACGCTCTACCTCACCAATTCCAAGAATAATTCCGGGCTTGGCAGAAGATAAAAAATTCTGTGACATGGAAATAGTTGCCATACGCTGAATATCATCACGTTTCGCATAAAGTGCCATACCACCAGCTGCATCCATCACTGTTAATGCTACACCGCCATGCGCCACACCATACTGATTTAAATGACGCTCAGATACATCTAATGTGACCATCCAGCGCCCATTCGTATCTTGAATAACGTCATATCCCATTGTTGCATGAAACCCGACGCTTAATACCCGCCTTATATCTTCCATTCGCATATGATGCACCCTATTTATCCTTAGATTACTTAAAATAATGCATAACCTTTACGTAAAGGTAAAGAGACTTATAAATCAATGCCCCATTCAGCAAGCACTTCTTCGGTATGTTGCCCCGGCGATGGCGGTGAAGATTTAATAGCCACTTTAGTACGACTGAACCGCGGCGTAGGCGCAGGTTGTATAACACCATCAAAATCAACAAAAGTATTACGTGCCTTAAGATGTGGATGATTTGGGGCTTCCGATAAACTTAATACTGGTGCAAAACAAATATCTGTGCCCTCCATAATTTCGCACCATTCTTCACGTGATTTAGATTTAAAAATAGCAGTTAATTTATCTTTCAAATGAGGCCAATATTTTAAATCCATTTGATGATCAAACTCAGGGTCACTGATGTCAGCTTTCTCAAGAAGCAAAGCATAGAATTGAGGTTCGATTGAGCCAATAGATACCCATTTCCCATCTTCACATTCATAACATCCATAGAAATGCGCAGCCCCATCCAGCATATTACTTTGGCGTTGATCCACCCATTTACCTTCGCCGAACATAGCATAGGCCATGGCCATCATATGAGAGGCACCATCAACCATTGCAGCATCAATCACTTGTCCCTTGCCAGTAGATTTAGCCTCCAATAAGCCACAAACAATACCAAATGCCAGATACATGGCCCCACCCCCAAAATCAGCGACTAAATTCAAAGGTGGAATAGGGCCACTATCCTTCGTCCCAATTGCGTGAAGCGCACCCGTCAGAGCCGCATAATTTATGTCATGTCCAGCGGCACCGGCCAAAGGACCATCTTGTCCCCATCCTGTCATTCTACCAAAAATAAGCTTCTTATTACGTTCCAGACAAATATCGGGCCCTAAACCCAAACGTTCCATAACTCCTGGACGAAATCCCTCAATCAAACCATCTGCCTTTTCGACCAATTTAAGAACACGCTCAACGCCTTCAAAGGTTTTAAGGTCCACCTCTACAGAACGACGTCCACGATTTAAGATGTCATATTTTAATCCAAGCAAGTTATTGCCACCTGGTCTCTCAAGACGAATAACATCTGCCCCCATATCGGAAAGCAACATGGCACAAAACGGCCCAGGACCAACACCAGCCATTTCCACAATTTTAATCCCTGCAAGAGGCCCCATAGATCACCTGTTCAATTTGATAAAAATAGAATTAATATTCGACCACACGAATGTGTTTCTTCGCAAGCATTTCTATTGCTTCGACAATCTCATCATCTTCCAAAACAAAATCCGCCCCCGCAATTTCCAGCCCAGCCTCAGGCATGGCTCGCGCCTCTGCTACTTCCGGGTCTTGAATAATCGCAATTCCACCCAAATCACGAATATGCTTTAGCCCTAAAGCACCATCTGCATTTGCACCCGTTAAAAGAATAGCAATTAATCTTGGCCCCAACACATCCCCCATTGATTCAAATAAAATATCAATTGACGGGCGAGAAAAACTTACTTTCGGGTCTTGAGAGAATGAAAAACTGAAATCCGGTTCTAAATATACGTGATAAGCTGGAGGTGCGATATATATATGACCGGCTTCCAAAATCATATCCCAATGGCATTGATGAACGGGTAGTGGTGTTTCCAAAGCTAAAATCTCTGGCAAGAGACTTGGTGAATCACTATCCATGTGGCAAACGACAACGATTGGCAAATTAAAATCATGTGGAAGCTTCTGGATGATTTGACTTAAAACTCTTAAGCCCCCCATAGAACAACCAATTACAACAGCCCCGTATCTCATAAAAATTCCTACTCAACCTTTTTCCTGAAAAAAGGCGTTTCATCTGATAAACGGCAATAGTTTTTCCTTTGTTTAGACAGATTAATACTCTCTTTTTCTCCTAACCCTAAAAAACCTTCCCGGATAAGTGCTTCATCAAATAAATCCAAACAACGATTCTGCAACTTGCGATTAAAGTAGATTAACACATTTCGACAAAGTACCAGATGCATTTCACAGAATACGCCATCCACCGCCAAATTATGTTCAGAGAAAAAAATGCTTTCCTTCAAAGAAGGATCCAAAGCCATAAAATCATATCGACTAACATAATAATCTGATAGCTGCGTTTTACCTCCGGCTTTCAGATAATTGGCATCATAAACATCAATTTCTTCAATAGGGTATACACCTTCCTTTGCCTTTTCCAATGCATTCACAGAAATATCCGTCGCATAGATATTCGCACGATCAAGCAAACCTTCTTCCTTTAGTAATATGGCAAGCGAATATGCCTCCTCCCCATTCGCACAACCGGCAATCCATATATTGATCTGGGGATAGGTTTTTAGGATAGGTATGGCCTCTTGACGTAAGGTTTTATAGAAATGCGGATCACGAAACATTTCTGAAAATTGTACAGATAGATGCTCTAACATTAAGGGCAAAAATTCTTCATTATGAAAAACATAAGGCACCAAATCCGCAATGGTCTCTACCCCCATCACGGCTTTTAAATCCCGTACACGCCTTTTTAAAGAACCACGTGCATATTCGGTAAAATCATATCCATAACGACTCTTTATTGCTTCCAGAAATATATTGAGTTCTGCATTATATATTTCATTCAGCATCATGATTTCATTCCTTAAGCAAAGATGCCATTAATTCTGAGAGCTTACTTATATCCACTGGTTTAGTGAGATATTCATCCGCACCAGCATTCAGGCATTTTTCCCGTTCACCCGCCATCGCCTTTGCGGTGACTGCGATGATAGGTATATGTTCATAATCGGTATTTTTACGAATATGGCCAATCGCTTCGAGGCCATCCATTTCGGGCATCATCATATCCATTAAGATGATTGCAATATCATCCTCATGCTCCTCTAATTTTTCTAGAGCAACCTTCCCATTCTTCGCAATTGAAACTGTACAACCGTAATCCTTCAGTACTTTTGATAAAGCAAATACATTGCGCATATCATCATCAGCTAACAAAACGTGAGTACCGCCAAAACCGGTACTTTCAACCACTTCTTTTTTGGATACTGCTTTTGCCTTGGCTATACTTTTTTGTTTAGGTTCAGGCAATTTCGCCTCAACACTGTGAAGAAATAATGTCACTTCGCTTAGCAAACGTTCCGCAGATCTCGCCCCTTTAATCACCACACTATCTGTATATTCGTGCAATAAATTCAACTCATCCCGTTCAAGTTCCCGTCCAGAATAAACTACGACAGGCGGCATCTTATCTTGATGAGCAGCTTTTGCCATTTTTAGAAATTCAAATCCATTTGCACCGGGTAATCCCAAGTCAAGAATAATGCAATCAATATGCTCGCTCTGTAAAATTTCTATTCCTTCTTCACTACTACCAACAGCAATAGTCGTGATATCACCACTTTCCATAACTCGACCAACGGCAATTTGTGAGGCATAATCATCTTCGATTAATAGGATACGCTTACGGGTCGAGGGTTCTAAATCAACAAATTTAGTTATTAATTCATTTAGTATTTCTGGGCTCGCTGGTTTAGAACTATATCCAATCGCACCTTTTTCAAATGCGTCGCCTGGGTCCTCTAAGGCTGATAAGATATGAACAGGAATATGGCGGAGATGTGATGCACATTTTAGCTTTCTCAATACTTCCCAGCCATCCATATCCGGCAAGTTAATATCTAACACAATACCTACAGGATTGATCAATTGAGCTAGTTTGAGGCCCTTTACAGGATGGGCGGCAACAACACCAAGGAAACCGCGGCTACGCACCTGTTTTAAAAGTAACTCTGCAAAAACAATATCATCTTCGATAATCAAAATCACTTCACGGTCAACAGCGACAATATCCCGGTCGTCATCAAGATCAAATTCGACTACTTCGGAAGGTTTTTGACCATCTGTCAGATAAACAACTTCAAAACCAAGGTCTGTGGCTTCGGGTAACATATCAAGCCCATCGACATCTTCCTTTTCTGACTGAGGCAAGGTTTCAATCTCTGTACGCTTCTCAGCATCATCATTTGCAGCAGCTAGCTGTTTCAATTCATCCGAATTAACGGTCTCCTTGGCACAATTCACAGGAACTATAATGCTAAAAACAGAACCTTGGTTTGATTTACTTGTAACAAGAACTTGACCTCCCATAAGTTCACATAGAGAACGCGTAATTGTTAAACCCAGTCCCGTGCCGCCATATTTACGACTGGTGCTCCCATCCGCCTGACGAAAGGCGTCAAAAACAGTGTTAAGTTGTTCAGATGTCATACCTATTCCGGTATCAGACACCTCAAATTTTACATAATTTTCTTCATGATTAAGTTCAGCACGATCAAGATCTTGGCGGTTAACATTCTTGACTGCAAAAGAGACACAACCTTCTTCTGTAAACTTAAAAGCGTTAGATAGTAAATTATTTAAAATCTGCGTTAACTTTGTCGGATCAATATAAATTTCTTCGAAAACATCTTGATCCATAGTTAATTTAAACTCGACAGCTTTTTCCTTTGCAATTGGTTCAAAGTTATTACGAATCTGGGTAAAAATTTGTTCCAAACGCACATGTTCAGGTAATAGCTCTGTTTTTCCAGCTTCGGTCTTGGACAAATCCAATATATCATTGATCAGATTTAATAGATGCTGACCGCTTTCATGAATAATAGTCGCCGCCTCAACATCGTCGTCATTTAAATTACCTTTTTTATTGTCCGCTAAAATACGAGCTAAAATCAATAAACTATTTAAAGGCGTTCTTAATTCATGAGACATATTCGCCAAAAATTGCGATTTATATTGATTAGCGCGCCTCATTTCTTCTGCAAAAATTTCTGCATCTTTCTTCGCGGCGCTTAATTCTTTTTGTCTTACTTCAAGAGTACGTGTTTTTTCAGATAATTCTTCATTACCAACCCGAAGCTCTTCTTCCGAGGTTTGAAGTTCAGTTGTTTTTTGCGCCAGCTGTTCTGTCCGTGCACGAAGTTGTTCATTACTAACACGAATTTCCTCACTCTGTGCACGCAATTCTTCTTCAGAGGCACGCAACTCTTCTGCTTGATTTTGACTACGTACTAACAGGCTTTCGGTTTTGGAAGCACGGGCTAAATTCTCTAGATACACCGCTACGACGGGTAATACTGTATCTAATAAGGCGAGTTGTAATTGCGATAATTTTGCAAAACTGCCAAACTCTAAAACACCATATAGCGTATTGTTATGAACCAGCGGATAGAGATAAAGAACTTTAACAGGATGTCCACCAACACCAGTATCAACCTCATGGCGATATTCATCAGGTAACTGATCAATGAGCATTGGTTTCTTCTTTTGGGCCACCTGCCCAATCAGACCATCCCCAACTTCAAAAGTATTCTTTTGACCTTTACGTTTTGTATACCCATAAGACGCCATAATTTGTAAAAGATCATAATCGGTATTGAAGTAAAAGAAGGCGCCAACCGGACTATTCAATGCAGGCATGAGTCTTTCAAGAAAACTTTCCGTTGCTTCTCCCATGACAACAGCGGCTTGCAAATCATTGGAAATTTCCTGCGCATGAGATTTTATCCAGTTTTGATCAATCGAATCTTTTAAAGCTGTTTTAAATTTCTCTGATGCACGTGCCATATCCCCGAACTCATCTGTTCGATCAACATCAGGGATATCAATTTCAGTATTTCCCAATGCAAGTCTGGAAAAAGTTTTTCTAAGACGACGCGCCGATTGAATAATACGGCGATAAATAAACAAAAAACTTCCAACAAAAGTTAAGAACAACAACCCGACGACCAGATAGGTTAGCAATCTTTGAGAAGCCGTTTTCTCATAAAGTTCAGCAACTATATTGTGAGTACGCTCTTCGACAGCTATTTGAAAAGCATTGATCGGTTCAATAACCTTCACAGACAAGCTATTATATCTATCATCATATAATTTCGAGACGATTGATTGATATCTGGTCGCACGACCACTAATAGACCAATCAACCTCAGAAAAGTCATTCAGGCCATTTTCTAGTTTTAAAAGACGTAAATCCCGAAAAACAGACATATCAATTTTTGTGCGTTCAGCCATTAACTGTGACGCCTGCATAAAAACAGCGCGCTCTTCTTCACTAAACCCCTTATCTTCAATAAGTTCATGAAGCGGGGTCAATCGTTTTCCCCGAAGAAACGTTTCTTGTGTGTATGGTAATAAATCCCATTGAATACGATGAGAATTCAAAGGACGTTCCAACAACCCCATATGTATATCCATGAGGTTGTTATATTGTGTTACATAATCTTCATTCCCGGTACTCGCATAGATACGTGCCAATTGGGTTAACATATTGGAATCTTGCCGTAACGAAGTTGCTAGTTGCTCCGCAGCATAACGCATTTCGTGCGCTCTATTGATATCCCGTTCATATCTTTCCAGCATCCAAAAAGAAGAAAACAAGGCAAGAACCGCTGCGATATTAATAGCCGCCATAATGGCAAAACTTCGTAATAAGGTCATCTTATTATCTTTCTTCCCGGTTCAATTTGCGCACTGAAAATTAAATAAAATTTTCAATCATTCTTTTTAAGGCTTCTCCATATCCAAGAAGATCACGATGCCTTCGCATAATCATGATACCAACTCAAAAAATCAGCTTCAGGCAGAGGCTTGCTATAGAAATATCCCTGTCCAATGTCACAATTCAATTCATTCAATCGGTCGCATTGCTCTATTTCTTCGACGCCTTCGGCTATGACTGTCATTTTCAAATTATGTGCGACACAGATAATCATATCAGCAATATGCGCATCAGATGGATCTGTCATGATGTTCTGAATAAAGGAACGATCAATTTTAATAGAACTTGGCAATAATGATTTCAAATGTGTTAAAGAGGAATAGCCAGTACCAAAGTCATCCAGTGCAATACCTAAATCCATTTCTTTCAAACGTCGCAGAGTTTCACGGCTTTCTCCGCGGTCATCAAGCAAAGCTGTCTCAGTGATTTCAACTTCAATCATATCTGGGGTAATATTAACTTCATTCATCACCTTTTGGAAAAAGTCAGGAAGTTTTGGACATTTTATCTGCTCAACAGATATATTAATCGCCACAGGAACGGTACGGCCCAACTCTTTTTTCCAACGTGCTGCAGCTTCACAAGCCTCACGAATGATCCAACGACCTAGATCACGAATTTGACCAGTTTCCTCTGCAAGCGGAATAAATTCGTCGGGTCCGACAAAACCAAGTTCAGGATCATTCCAACGAATAAGTGCTTCTACACCTTGGATTTCATTTGTTTTTAAATTTATTTTAGGCTGATAATAAAGTTCAAAGAAATTTCGTTCGATTGCATGATGCAAACGAATTTCTTGCTCTTTTCGACGTTGAAATGTTTGTGACATTTCTTTGTCATAGAAATTATAGGCAATACCGGGATCTTCCTTCGATCTGCTCATTGCTAAATCTGCTGATTTCATCAGACTATCAACATCATCCGCATCTTGCGGAAATAAGGAAATTCCCATACTTGCCGACACAGAAATCGTATCACCAAAATACACAAACTCTTCTGCAATCGCTTGAAGGTAACTTTCCGCATGCTGCGCTACTTCAACTGCATTTTCGATACCACGTAAAACAACCGCAAACTCATCGCCACCAACTCTATAAAGAGTTTCATATTGGGTCATTTTTTCATTAAGACGTCGCGCAATTTCAGCTAACATTAAATCCGCAACAGCCTGTCCATGCACATCATTTACATCTTTGAATTTATCCAAATCAATCAACATCACAGCCAATTGTTCACCCATGGCACGTGTGTCAGCCACATAACTCAATGCTTGTTCATGGAAAGAGTTTCGATTGGGCAAAGTTGTAAGCGCATCGTGCATCTCAAGATATTGAATAATCTCTTCTGCGCGTTGTCTTTCCGTGATATCTTGAATAATACCTCGAATATCAACAAGCTTACCATTTTCATACATGCATTCCACATTGCAAAACACATGGCACATCTGATCATTTTTCGTCGTAAACTCTGCTAAAAACTCATATTGTCCATCCACAGAATCCACAAGTTCTCTAATACGACCAAAATGATACTCACGGTCTTCTTCCGATAGCATTTCGGATAATGAACTATTGCAGTTGCAATCCGGGTCACCAATAGGAACCCCGCATATAATTGCACAAGCTTGTTCGGATAAATTTTCTTCCCATGTTTGTGGATTGATACTCCATCCACCGATCTTTGCCATAGCCTGAGTTTGCAAAAGCTCGGCTGTACGCTCCGCAACCCGTTTTTCTAGATCGACATTAATATTTTTAATAATTTGTCGTTGTTCATAAAGCTTCAGAAAAATCGCCGTTTTAGAAAGTAAAACATGCTCTTCAATCGGTTTCTGAATATAATCGACAGCCCCGGCGGAATAACCGCGATCGCGGTTTTGTTCATCTTTATAAGCTGCGGTAATGAAAATAACGGGGATTTGATTCCACTCATCATGTTCCTGCAAAATAGCTGCCATTTCAAAGCCATCCATTTCAGGCATTTGAACATCGGTCAGGATCAATGCAAATTCATGTTCCAACACTTTTTCGAGCGCTTCACTACCAGAATTAGCAGAGATAACTTCGACCTCTTTATCTAGTCCTCGTAACAGAGCCTTCAAAGCCACCAGATTTGCTGGTACATCATCTACGATGAGAATTTTTGGTACCATACTCACACCCGCTCGGAGACTTTATAAAAGTCTCTAACTACCCCTCAAATATATTCTATACCAAATTCTTGTTTTGTATAAGTCATATATGTTCGATCCATTGAACCAATCATTCTGACATGATTGTGGAAAATGTATCAAAAACTGTAAAGGAAAAAAGTTAAGGCATTCTTAATAAATCTAACATAACGCATTAATAATATTAGAATTACACAGGTAAATTGAGGTTAAAAACCTTTAAGAATCCGCCTATTAAAGGTACATCTAATATGGCAAGTGTTTCCCACAATCAATGCGGTTCCCACGTTGAAATTCTTCAGATGTAACAGGTTTTTTGCCTGGCTTCTGCAACTTAGTGATGCGAAGACCATCACGACCACAACCCACGACCAAACTTTCACAACATACGAAGCCCGGCGTGTTAACCATTTCAACCACCTCAGCATCAAGAACTTTCACGCGATCTCCGTCACATTCAAAAAAGCATCCAGGCCATGGTGTTAAAGCATGGACTTTTCTTACCAACTCAGTTGCAGATAAATTCCAATCTAATCGCCCTTCAGATTTCTGCAGTTTTTCAGCATAAGTCACACCTTCCTCAGGTTGAGCGACTGGATTTGCCGTATTATTCGCTAAGGCTTCTAGGACAGGTACTATCATTTTCCCACCCAACGTCGCAAGGTCATCATGTAAGGTTTGTGCGAAAGTGGTAGAAGTGATCGGTAATTTTTCAACAGACAACATATCGCCTGTGTCCAACCCCTCATCCATTTGCATGATCGTCACACCGGTCTCATCATCACCTGCTAAAATCGCACGTTGGATCGGTGCAGCCCCACGCCAGCGAGGTAGTAATGAAGCATGTACATTAACACAACCAAATTTAGGTGCATCCAAAACGGATTTGGGAAGGATCAATCCATAAGCAACGACAACTGCCGCATCCAAATTCAAGGAAGAAAATTCTTGTTGTGCGTCTACAGTTTTCAAAGAAACAGGGTAGCGAACTTCAATTCCCATCTCTTCAGCCCGCAGTTGCACAGGTGATTTACGTTCCTTTTGCCCACGGCCCGCGGGACGTGGTGGTTGGGTATACACACATACAACGTCATGATTGGATTCAAGAAGTGCATTCAGAGTTTCCACAGCGAAATCCGGTGTGCCCATAAATGCAAGTCTTAACTTTTCCATCACAAACGTCCTTATTTTCTAAGCATTTTATGCCGCGTTGGATTTAACCCATTTCTTCAACTTACGCAGGATCATATTGCGTTTCAAAGAAGATAGACGATCGACAAATACAACGCCGTCCAGATGGTCAATTTCATGTTGCACGCATGTGGCTAATAATCCATCCGCATCCAATTCTTGTGCGACATTATTTTCATCCAAATATTTAATTTTTACCTGAGATGGACGGTCAACATTGGCATATTGTTCAGGAAAACTTAAACAACCTTCATTGTAGGAACTCATATCATCAGATGCCCATGCGATCTCAGGATTGGCCATTTTAATTGGCTGTGGACCTGTTTCTTCGTCACCGATGTCCATCACTAAAACACGCTTAGACACACCAACTTGCGGCGCAGCAAGACCAATTCCCGGTGCGTCATACATGGTCTCCATCATATCATCCATCAATTGACGAATCTCATCATTTACTTCGTCGATCGGTGCTGCCACTTTCTTCAATACAGGATGTGGCGCAACAAGGATGTCCAAAATTGCCATTTTCTTAGCCTTAAATTTAAAAATTTGTACCATATAGGTAGGTATAAACCTGCCTCTCGTCAAGATGACGAACCGATACACTCTAAGTGAGACAAAGCCAAGCTTTATCGAAGTTGAACAGGGAAAAATCTTTGCCCCACGCCCCGAATCATGAGTTTTTAAAAGCATGGATAACATGATGCTACTTTTAGGTGCAGTCGTCACAGGATTTATCTTGATCGCGGCTTTGCTGATTTTCCTTCGTCAGAAACAAACTGACGACAAAGCAGATGCTGCGCTTTTTGATATTCAAGCCCAACATAAAGAGACCACAATCCGTCTGGAAAATATACGCTTGGAAAATGTAGCCCTTGAAAAACAAGTAGAATTCTTAGACGCCCAATTAGAAGAGCGCAAAGGTATTGCCGAAATCTTGCAAAAAGAAAAAGAACAATTGGTTCAAGAATCTCAAAGCCTAAGTGAAGAGATTGTGCGGCTTCAGGCATCTCTAAGAGAAGAACGAAATCTAAATAGTGAACGCCAACGCCATCTGGAAGAACTGCAGCAAAAGCAAAAAGACGACCAAGTAAAATTACAAGAAGCTATGAATAGTCAGTTCAAAAACATGGCACAGGAAATTCTTGAGAAAAACAGCTCTGATCTGCAAAAACGTAGTACCAAAGATTTGGAACAAGTCTTGAATCCCCTGAAGGATCAACTTGGTAGTTTTAACAAACTGGTTAATGAAACGAATAAAGAAGCCGCAGTTCGAAATCAAGATCTTAAAAATGAATTAAAAACCATTAACGATACTGCCCTTCGTATGTCAAAAGAAGCAAGTGACCTTACCAATTCACTAAAAGGACAATCTCAAGTCCGCGGGGCATGGGGGGAAATGGTTCTGGAACATAGTCTGCAATCTTCGGGCCTTCGAAAAGGGTATGAATATACAACTCAAGACAGCTTTACAGGAGAGGATGGGCAGCGCTTACGCCCAGACGCCATCGTAAAACTACCCGGTAATCGTTGTATCATTATAGATTCAAAACTCTCTTTGATTGATTACAATGCCTATATCAATGCCGAAGATGAAACAGAAAAACAAAATCATCTTGCGGCGCATGTAACAGCTGTTAAAACCCATATCAAACAACTCTCCAGTAAGTCTTATCAAGAAATTGAAGGGCTTCAATCACCCGATTTCGTTGTCATGTTTGTACCACTTGAATCCGCCTTGATGCTTGCTTTGGAGCAAGACCCACAGATGGCGGAGAATGCGTTACAACAGAATATTGGCATTGCCAGCCCTTCAACCATCATGATGGTATTACGTACCATTGAACATCTCTGGCGGACAGAACGCCAAATTGAAAATGCCGAAGAAATTTCAAAACGTGGAGCCGCTCTTTACGATAAATTCCGTGGCTTCACAGAAGATTTATCTGATATCCGCGTGCAATTAGGAAAGGCACAGGATTCTGTTGAAAAAGGCTTTAATAAACTAAGTACTGGACGCGGCAATCTCGTTTCTCAGGCAGAGAAATTGCGTGATCTAGGTGTTAAAGTGAAGAAACCTTTGGCGATTTCAGCTGAAAATGAAGAAGAGCTTCCTCAAATCGAAGAAAAGCAGGATCAGCTTCTTTAGCCACCTGCTTTCCTTGAAAGTTGATTACTTACCTACTTGAACTCGGTATGAAAGCGTGAATTCACCATTTGCCGGGATTTCAACTGTCCAAGCCACAGATTGCGCAGATGTTTTTTCATATTCTGCATTGGCATCGAGTACCTCAACTGTTGAAGGCATAAAATCACGTAGAATAACTGTCACAGCTTCATCCTTGGCATTTGTCAGTTTCACATCATAACTTGTTTCAAATCGACGATGATCATCTGTAAGATTTCTAAAATCGGTTTGAATATGTTTTGCCGTAATATCAAATGCCTGACCAAGATGGAATTTCAAATCCTGTCCCTTAGCCGTATTTTGCATATATTCTTCTGAGACAAATAATTCACCTAAATTCGCATCACCGCCATCTACAACAAACCGAATGTTTCCTTCTGGCAACGCCATCCCCAAGCCGTTTTCGTCACTATTCTCAAATTCCACAACCGTATTAGGACGCATTACCGGTGCATTTTGGCGACTGACAACACCCCAAGGCATGCGCCAATCCAACTCGTAACTGGTCTTTACAGGAAATGTAACAGGCTTAAAGAAATTAAATTTAATTTCTGTTTCCGCTGGCAGTTCCTTAGCGCCTTCAATCGGAAAAACATAACGATCTGACAAACTAATAGAAGGTTGAACAATTGGCACCATATCTGCGGATGGTGCTGTAGACATCATGGCCATCTCGGCACGTCCAGCTTTTTGCATCATTGGACGTTGATTTTTTTCAATCTTAGTATCACCAGCAACAAGAGATAAACTATCAATGGAAAAGTCGCGTTCGGTTAAGTTCCCTACCTGTATCATACTATTTAAGGTCAAATTTTTCATATTCTGATCCAGAACAGCCTTATATTGAGCAATCCAATATAGATCTTCTGTCAGATAACTTGCTTTAAAATGACTTTTTCCTACTTGAGGATTTGCAAGGGTAACATCCACATGCGGATAAGGTAGAACTGTCGTCGGTGCATATGGCAATCGTGCTTTCCCATAAGGATCAACCTCAATCCCTTCTTCAAACTCAACAACCGCGCCCTCACCAGTAACAGCAAGCAACTTACCCTCACGCTCGGTTAATTCCGGATTTATAGCTGTGTCATCATACCAAACCAATGTCTGGCCTATATATTGCTCCATAATCGAACCAGGGCCGCGCACCATAAGAGGGCGTCTTATATCCGCGATGGTTTGATTATCTGAAGACAGAACAAAGCTATCATGTTGGATTGTTGTTGGAAGCTTCTCCCAACGTATTGTTCCGGTATCCGAATTGATATTAAAGCTGCGGCTGGAGTTAACTTGAGCAAAATTATCCTGATATATGGTTAAGGATAGGCTTTCCTGTTTATAATCATCAGCCTTTGCCACAACACTACCAGCTGCAACAAATAAGGATGTTGCCATCAAAAACGAGGTAAACTTGATCTTGGAGGATCGCATATTTCAATTCCTTATAATATCTTTTCGGGATACTTAGATAGTTTAGAATTGTGACCAAATTATGCGGGAAAGAAGGTTATCCTGTGTAATGGTCGATAAAATTCTTAAGCATTTTTGGTGCATGAGGCAGTTCAATATAATTGCTGCAATATTCCGGATGCGTACCGGACCAACTGCGTGCAAATAAATCTTTTAAAGCTTCTGGATGAAACTGGGTTGAATACCAATGATTGCCATAATCAATGGCCATCGCAGGCATTTCAGGACGTGTAGCTAAAACAGTTGCCCCTTCTGGTGCAGCTTCTACATGTTCATAGTTACCGAAATGAAACTTTAATTCATCCGCAGGAATGTCATCAAAAAGAAAATGATCCTGACCTGTGTCGGTTAGATTTATTTTTAAGCTGGACGCCATCGGGCCATTTCCAATACTGCTAACTGTAGCCCCTAGGAAAGTAGACATTTGTTGATGTCCGCCACATATTCCAAACAAGGGTTTTCCTGCCTCACGGTAACGACCGAGCCAGCCTTGTAAATCGTGTTGCCAATCAAACTTGTCATGCACAGAATGAAAACTACCACCAAGGAAAGCTGCATCCACATCTTCGATCTCAGGCAGATTATCCCCGCGCTCAATTTGCACACCTTGAAAATCAATCTCATCAAGTAGATTCAGTTGACGTAGTTGTATTTTGATCCATTCAATCTCATTATCCCCGCCCGGACATCCCTCAAAGATACTCATATCATAATGTTCAGGATCTGCGAGTTGAGAAATATACCAAATACGCTTAGACATAAATTACGCCCTCACTTATCAACTTAACTACGTTTCAAATCGTTACGCGCCTTTAAAGCCGCACTTAATGTGCCATCATCCAAATAATCCAGCTCGCCACCAACAGGCACGCCATGTGCCAAACGAGTTACATCAACTGGAAATTCAGATAATCTCTCTGTAATATAATGTGCGGTTGTTTGTCCATCTACAGTTAGATTCGTAGCCAGAATAATTTCTTTTACTTCTGTCCCTTCTTCGGAACAGCGGTTAATCAATCCAGCCATATTTAAATCTTCTGGTCCAATGCCATCCAAAGCAGATAAAACACCACCTAATACATGATAATGTCCCTTAAAAGCACCCGTACGCTCCAGCGCCCATAAATCTGCTACTTGTTCAACCACACAGATCGTTGTGCTGTCACGACGGCCATCAGAACAAATATGACAAGGGTCAGTGCTATCTAGATTACCACAAATATTACATTCCAAAATACCATCCGCTGCGCGCTCTAAAGCATCTGCAAGTGGTCGCATCAAGCCTTCACGTTTTTGTAGCAAATGCAGCGTCGCACGTTTTGCTGAACGCGGTCCCAAACCCGGCAAACGTGATAGTAGTTGAACCACTTGATCAATTTCATTCATAGGAAACGGCCTTTAAAAGGAAACAAATATCCACCTTAAAATGGCATCTTGAAACCTTCAGGCAGATTTAATCCACCCATGGCTTCTTGTGTTTTTTCCTGAATATAGGCCTCTACCTTCACTTTAGCATCTGCATGGGCTGCCAATATTAAGTCTTGTAGAATCTCACCTTCATCCTCTTTCAAAAGACTAGGATCGATAATTAAAGACTTCAGGTCGCCTTTACCATTCATAGATACTTTCACAAGACCTGCACCAGATTGTCCCTCAACTTCATGAGACATAAGTTTCTCTTGCATTTCTTGCATTTTGCCCTGCATTTCTTGGGCTTGCTTCATCATCTGACCAAGTTTCAACATGATCGTTCCATCCTAATCAATAAATGTTTAATAGATAAATTCTGATGCCAATATGGGCGGTATCTCGACAAAATCAAGCGATCTTATTCGTCGATACCATTCGTTTCATCGCCATTTTCAACAACACTCAATGTTGGCGTCGCTATTTTGGGCGCCTCTATCACTTTTTTAATCCGCGCTTCTGGGAAATGTTTCTTTACAGCACGCACAAGCGGATCAAGCTCCGCTTCATCTTGCAAAGCTTGTTGAGCTTGTTTTTTCTGGCTTGCAACTGTGGGGGCACCAGCATCGTTACTCAACGTAACCAACCAGCGCTCACCTGTCCAAGTGCTTAACATTTGGCCCACTTTACCATGAATGTCTTTCGGTACATTTCCTACAAGACGCATTTCAATATGGCCTTGCTGGAATTTCACCAGATGCACATTATTTTCCAGATGCATCACCATCATACCTTCACGGCGATCACGGAAAAGCTGAATTGCTTCATTGAAATCTTTTGGTCCCTTGAATTTCGGTGCAGCACTTATCGCCTGTTGCGGCGCCGGCGTAATCGCTTCTGCATGACCAACTTGCATATTCACGGCTTGCCCACCCACAGCCGCTAAACGTGCGGTTGGCTGCCCGCCACCATTTGGTGATCCTTGCATCATCTGACCTTGTGCATGCGCTCCACCATTACTAGAAGCACCTGCGACTGCGGCACCATTCGGTTGCCCTGCAGGCAATCCACCTTCACTAAGCTTTTTCACAAGATCGCCCGGGGTCGGCATATCGGCCACATGAATTAAACGCACAACAACCATTTCCGCCGCCTGAATAGCATTCGGCGCGCCCATGACTTCTTGCAAGCCTTTAAGCAACATCTGCCACGCACGGCTAAGGATAGGTTGGCTTAACTGACCAGCCATTTCCATACCCTTACTGCGTTCAATATCCGGTGTTGAAGGCTCATCTGCCAAAGCAGGGGTCAGCTTCAATCGTGTGAGCCAATAGCAGACATCTAACATGTCCTGCATAATCACAATAGGATCAGCGCCTTCATCATACATACCACGCAAGGCATCTAGCGCATCAGCTGCTTTACCCTGCATAATCGCATCAAATAAATCAAAAATGCGCGCACGATCCGCCAAACCCAACATATCACGTAATTGTTGCGCAGTAACTGTACCCGAAGACAAAGCAATCGCCTGATCTAAAATCGATAAACCATCTCGTGCAGACCCATCTGCAGCACGTGCAACCATAGCGACCGCATCATCTTCGATCTCAATACCTTCGGCGGTTGAAACTTTCTTGAAATGACCAGCTAGTTTCTCAACCGGAATACGACGTAAATCAAATCGTTGGCAACGACTGAGAACTGTGATCGGCACTTTACGAATTTCTGTTGTCGCAAAAATAAATTTTACATGTTCAGGCGGTTCTTCCAATGTTTTCAACAACGCGTTAAACGCATTTTTTGAAAGCATATGAACCTCATCGAGGATGTAAATCTTATAACGAGCTGCAACAGGTTTATAGCGCACACCTTCAATCAATTCACGAATATCATCTACACCCGTGCGAGAGGCCGCATCCATTTCCTGAACATCCACATGACGATCCTCGGAAATTGCCACACAATTATCACACACACCACAAGGGGATGCCGTCGGATTTCCTGTTCCATCGGGCCCAAGACAATTTAATGCTTTCGCAATAATTCGGGCTGTTGTCGTTTTACCAACCCCACGCACACCTGTCAGCACAAAGGCTTGCGCAATACGTCCAGATTGAATTGCATTGGTTAAGGTACGCACCAAGGCTTCTTGACCAATCATATCATCGAAATTGGCAGGGCGATATTTTCGGGCAAGCACCCGATATTCTTGTGTATTGGAATCCTGTTCAGTCATGGTGAATATCATAAACAGCCACCCATGACTTGTCCCGTAAATTCTACAGTTTTCAGAAAAAATTTTGTAAATAAAAAAGGACTTCAAATGAAGCCCTTTAATTTACTCAAATTCTCTAAAGGAATTATAAACTCCAACGACGTATTGTAGCTGGTAAAGGACGATTACGCCACATGCCTTTAATATCAGCAACGAGCCCTCCCTCCTTCAGCAAATCTGCCAAAGATAGTTCTTCAAATGCTTCATGTGGCACAGCCCCAACCACAGCGTCATAGCTTCCGGCCTCAGGCATTTCGATCAATTCCAACCCATATTCATCCTTAGTTTCTTCTTGATCAGCAACAGGGTCAAAAATATCAACCTGATGCCCGCGATCTTTCAAGGCTGCAATCAAATCAACTACTTTGGAATTTCTAATATCAGGCACATTTTCTTTAAATGTTACACCAAGCATCAACAGTTTTGACTTACCAGATAATAAATTATCAATACGTTCCGCCATACTATCAGCCATGCCATCATTAATGGATCGACCTGACAAAATGACTTTTGGATCCAACCCTATTTCCTGTGCTGCAAATGATAAATAATATGGGTCGACACCAATGCAATGCCCGCCAACAAGTCCCGGTTGGAACGGCAGGAAATTCCATTTTGTATTTGCCGCATCTAATACATCATAAACAGACAAACCCATTTTTTCAAAAATCAATGCAATTTCATTCACAAAAGCAATATTGATATCACGCTGCGCATTCTCAATAACCTTTGAGGCTTCAGCGGTAGGAATATCTTTTGCCAAGTATATGTTCCCACCATTCATGGATCCATAAACATGCGCAAGTAAATCAGCTACTTCTTGTGTCTGACCCGCAACAACCTTTGTGATCTTATCAACGGTGTGAACTTTATCACCTGGATTAATTCGTTCTGGTGAATAGCCAAGAAAGAAATCTTCACCCGCCTTTAAGCCGGACATTTCTTCCAAGATAGGTCCGCAGACTTTTTCTGTTACGCCGGGATAAACTGTACTTTCATAGACAACGATAGATCCCTTAGAAATAAACTTCCCAACACTTTCCGACGCTTTTCGCACCGCGGTCAAATCAGGTGTATTCGTCTCATCAACTGGGGTTGGTACAGTTACAATATAAATATTCTTGTTTTCTCCATCTGACAAATCATCCGAAATAACCAGAGGTGCATCTTTTAACGCCCCTGCGGTGAGCTCCCCGGTACGATCAAACCCTTCCTTTAACTCGGCCACACGCGACTTGTTTATATCAATACCAATGGTTTCAAATTGGCGAGACAAAGCCGCAGCAAGTGGCAGTCCTACATAGCCCAAACCAATAACAACGATTGAAGGATTTTCGATCATGATTCTATTTCCAGTGATTTAACTTCTGAAGATTTGAAAGCTTTATCGACAGTTGCAACCTCTGTCAAATGAAGCGTCATAGAATTAACTTATATCAAGTAATATAGAAATTAAAAAAGCCGGCAATTGCCAGCTTTTTAGAGTGGAAGGCCGGAAACGACCCGAATAAAATTCCGTTACGGCTGCTTCCTTCCGGACCTGACCGGGTTGGCGGAGAAATCCGTCCGCACCGACCTTCCGCGCGTCTTATGACGAATCCGAAGCTTTTGCGCAAGCTTTTTTTGTACCATAAGCTTCTTTTCCTTTCTTCCATACAGTCAACGAACCTATTCCAATGACTTAACCTTGCATAAAGTGGTTTTTTACCGCACATTTCCAATAAATTAATCAGCAAACTAGAATAAAACAGGCAGTCAAAATGCGCAAAAACTACTATGTGCATCCTAATCTAGACAGATCAGGACATTTACGTGCAAATCAGGATGAAATCACAAGAATGCTCAGCACAAGCGAGGCAACACTTCTACCTATTTGGCGTGCAAAAAGCTTAATTCAAAATGCTGAAGATGCACCGGAACTTGCAAATATCCCCAATGATTTAATGGCGACTATTCTAGAAGACAGTAAAGGGATTTCATTTCTTGGAATCATGAATGAAAAACCTCATTTTGCTATCGACTTATCACATCACGATGAGCCCCCTTTGCAAGACCTTGGGGAATTTTATGACTTGAGGGAAGTCGGCCCGACCATGTCTGCTGAACAAGGGGCACTGGCTGCATTTGCCAGAGGCATAGTCCATTGGCATGCTCATCATCAATTTTGCGGTAAATGTGGCCATCCAACCACCAATATGGATGCGGGACATCGACGCAAATGTATTAACCCGGAATGTGAAAAGGATCACTTTCCAAGAACCGATCCCGCTGTCATCATGCTTGTCCAAGATGAACAAGGCCGCGCATTATTGGGGCGTAGCCCACATTTTTTCGAAGGCATGTATTCAACTCTCGCAGGTTTTGTGGAACCGGGAGAAACCTTAGAACAAGCTGTTTCACGTGAAGTTTTTGAGGAAACCGGCGTTTATACCAAAGATGTGACATACCATTCTTCACAACCTTGGCCTTTTCCTTCTTCTTTGATGCTCGGCTTTACTGCTGTCGCAACAAGTCATGAGATCAACATTGATCCTGTTGAAATCGAAGATGCTCGCTGGTTTACCAGAGAAGAATTAATCGAAGGAGAAGCGATGGGAAAATATCGCACACCCCGTAAGGATTCTATTTCATGGATCCTTATTTCCGACTGGTTAAATAGTAAATAAGCACGACAACTATCATGGAACTTTTTATTGCAAAAATCGCATCCTCTGTGTTGGCCGTGCTCGCTTTATCCTTCATAGCAGAACGCGTTAGCCCACGTGCAGGCGGCATCATGGCGGGCTATCCGCTTGGCACCGCTATTGCCCTATTTTTCATTGGCTTAGAGAACGGGTTAGAATTTGCTACCGACGCCGCCCTTTACACCCTACCGGGTTTTGTCGCCGCGATGATGTTAGCCGCAGGATATTTTGTTGGACTAAAAACAGCTCTTAAACCTAGAGTTTTAATTTCAACCATCGTTGCCATGGGTGCCTTTGGCATAACATCCTTTCTATTAAAATTACCAAGTTATAACATCTATATTGCGGTATTCATTCCTATGATTGCCATACCAGTTTTTACCTTTGCCTTTCGCCGCATAGAAAATACGAGAGTAGGCCGTCCGGTTAAAACCACCGCAACTATCCTGCTAATCCGCGCCACAGCTGCCGCCGCGATGGTCCTGATCATCACTGGTGTTGCCTCAGCAATTGGTCCTGTCTGGTCCGGCTTATTAGCTGCATTCCCTGTCAGCATGGTTCCATTTCTCATAATGATGCACCTAACCTATGGGGAGAACCAAGCGTTAACAATCATCAAAAACTATCCTGCAGGATTGGGCGCCCTGGTTGTTTATACGCTTACAGTTTACCTATGCTATAAATCACTTGGAGTTGCCATGGGCACCCTGCTGTCTTTTGCGACAGCTACAGTTTATCTGATTATGTATGCAAGTATCCTAAAATCAAAAGAAGTAAGGGCGGCTAATATGTAACCGCCCTTATTCAAAATATTTACTTCTCCAAGCTACGTTTTTGGAAGGTACCTAATATCTTAACTTTGCTGGTGAAGAACTGCAATTCTTCAAACGCTCTGTCCACAGCCTTATCAGCGGGATGGCCCTCAATCTCAGCATAGAAACGTGCCGTCCCCGTATCAGCAATTGAAATATAGCTTTCAAGCTTAATAAAGTTAACGCCATTGGTTGCAAAACCACCCATCGATTTATACAAAGCTGCAGGAATACTGCGTACTTGAAAGACAAAGCTTGTTAAACAAGGGCCTGAACGCGGATCAGGCTCAATGCGTGTCCGTGACATCACGATAAAACGAGTTACATTTCCAATTTTATCTTCTACGCGATTACGTAATATTTCCAAATCATATGTTTCTGCGGCAAGACTACTCGCAATTGCGCCAATCGTTGGGTCATTTAATTCGGCAATCTCACGCGCGGCCCCAGCAGTATCCGCATGCTTCACAGGATCAATTTTCAACTCTCGTAAGGTGTTACGACATTGTGCCAAAGCTTGCGTGTGACTGCGCACTTCTTTTAAAGACTGCAAGTCAGCGCCTTTTGGCGCCAAAATATTGTGATGTACGGGCTGAAAATGCTCCCCAATAATATAAAGACTAGATTCTGGAAGCAGATGATGAATATCAGCAACCCGGCCACCCAATGAATTCTCAATCGGGATCATGGCCAAACCAGCCCTACCGGTTTCTACAGCTTCAAAAGCATCCTCAAAACTTGGGCAAGACATTGGCTCCATATCTGGAAAGGCTTCACGACACGCCAAGTGAGAATAAGCGCCGGGCACGCCTTGATAGGCGATCACGGGATTTTCTTCTGATGGATGCTTGAACATTATTGTCTCCGTTTTTTGAAAAGATGCACTATAGAAGCTTTCAGCTTCTGGCTGATAATATTGTGTTGAAACAGACGAAGCAGCAGCCGCTTCCGTTTGTGGCTTTGGAACGTCACCAAACATAAGCCATTCCACCGAAACATCTAATTCCCTTGCCAAGGCTTCGAGATGATCTCGCTTGGGTTCACGATGTCCTGCTTCCCACCTATTTAATGTAGAATGAGAAACACCAATCTTTTCAGCTAAATCATGTTGACTTAACCGACGTTTTTTACGAGATTGCTTTATTCTTTGCTTCATAGATCAATTTTGTGCAATTATTAATATATTTGTGCAAAATATGCACAAAATAATTTTGATGCAAGAAATTTTTTGCCATAAACGCAATTATTCGCATTAATTCAAAAAA
>NZ_SMMC01000207.1 GCF_009711445.1 Curvivirga aplysinae
ATTATCTTGGCTGCATTCTCAATGCACTATCTAAACGTACTACTTCCCCATTCATAATTGCGTTATCAGCCATATGCAGCACCAGCTTTGCATACTCTTCCGGGCGCCCGAATCGTGATGGGAATGGCAGAGTTGATGTCAGACTATCCTGCACTTCTTGCGGCATCCCTAAAAGCATAGGAGTACCAAAGAGACCTGGTGCAATCGCATTTACACGAATACCTGTTTTTGCGAATTCACGGGCCGCTGGCAATGTCATACCCACAACGCCCCCTTTAGAAGCTGAATATGCCGCTTGACCAATCTGACCTTCGAAAGCAGCAACAGATGCCGTATTTACAATCAGTCCTCTTTCTCCATCTTCATTTGCTTCACGTGTTTGCATTTGTGCAGCAGCTAAACGCATAATGTTAAAACTACCAATCAAATTCACTTGAATAACTTTAGAGAATGCTGCCAAATCACAAGGCCCTTCTCGCCCAACAATTTTCATTGCTGGTGCAATTCCCGCGCAATTAACCGCAATGGCACATGCCCCTAGCTTTTCCTGTACCTCGTTCATTGCCTTTTCTGCACTAATTGCATCGGATACATCACAAGCGATAGCAAGCCCTCCGATTTCATTTGCAACGGCTTGCGCTTTCTCCAATCCCATATCCAATAATGCAACCTTTGCACCTGCGGCAGCCAAGGCACGTGCAGTACCCTCACCTAAACCACTCGCCCCACCTGTTACAACAGCAACTAATCCATTTACATCCATAACGTTTACGCTCCCAAAACTTGGATAATAATATTACCTTTCCTTAGTTATTAAAAAGAACACAGGAAAAAGCAACTGTTGAGTATTTTTGCACTATTATGAGACTTAATAAGCACGACCAAGACTTGTCCCCTCTTTCAAGCCGTTGTATTGAATTAATAATAATTAAAAAACTGTGCGGATTAAGGCCAATTTATTGGTAAAACATCTTTCTGAATGGTGAATATAAAATGACAAACCCATTGTGGACGCCGAATTCGGCGCGCGTAGCCAAATCAAATATGTCTGCTTTTATGAATATGTTAGAAGCGGACCACGGGGTGACATTATCCGATTATGATGCATTACATGATTTCTCTGTCAATGAATTGGAGAAATTTTGGGATTCGTTTTGGAAGTTTGGCAAAATCGTTGCTCAAACTAAAGGCGAGCGCGTAATCGCAGATGCCGATAAAATGCCAGGCGCTAAATTCTTCCCAGATGCGAAGTTCAATTTTGCAGAAAATATGCTTCAAAAACGTGATGGTTCAAATGCTATTGTATTTTGGGCAGAGGACAAAGTGAAGCGCCGCATGACTTGGAAGGAGTTATATGATGGTGTATCTCGTCTTTCCCAGGCGTTACGTGACATGGGCGTTAAACCCGGTGATCGTGTTGCAGGCTTTGTGCCGAACATGCCTGAAACCGTTATGGCAATGTTGGCGGCCACTACGATTGGCGCCGTCTGGACTTCTTGTTCTCCTGATTTTGGTATAAATGGTGTTTTGGACCGCTTTGGACAAACCGAGCCAAAAGTGCTCTTTACCGCCGACGGGTATTACTACAATGGCAAAAGCCATGATAGTTTAGGCCGTGTCCGTGAAATCGTAGCAGGCCTTCCAACCGTTGAAAAAGTGGTGATCTTACCGCTTCTTAGTGATGACCCAATCGAAGCAGAAATCATTAATTCTGTTTCACTAGATCATTTCATTGCCGATTACGATGCAAAAGAAATTGAATATGAATATACGGATTTCAACCATCCTGCATATATCATGTATTCATCGGGCACGACAGGTGTACCAAAATGCATTGTGCATTCAGCTGGTGGCGTTTTACTAACTCAAAAGAAAGAGCATATGCTCCATTGTAATAATGGTTTAGGCAGCCGTGTGTTCTATTTTACAACCTGCGGATGGATGATGTGGAATTGGCTGGTCGCCGCTTTATCTTGTCAATCCACTTTGGTCCTTTATGACGGGTCCCCATTCGCACCCGATGCCAATATTCTATTTGATCTCGCAGACGCCGAAGGCGTAAATTTCTTTGGCACAAGTGCGAAATATATCGATGCATTAAATAAAGCAGAAGTAAAACCAATCGATACTCATAGTCTAGAAAGCGTTAAAGTAATTGGCTCCACCGGCTCTCCATTGGTCGCTGAAAGCTTCGACTATGTATATGAAAGCATCAAGAAAGATGTACAGCTTTCCTCCTTATCTGGTGGGACAGATTTACTAGGCTGTTTTATTGGCGGCATTCCTACCAAGCCTGTATATCGTGGCGAGATTCAAGGTAAAATGTTGGCTATGGACGTTCATGTATATGACGAAAATGGAAATTCCGTTGAGCAGGAAAAAGGCGAGTTGGTTTGTACTAAACCTTTCCCATCTATGCCTCTTGGCTTCTGGAAAGACCAAGATGGTAGTCGTTATCACAATGCTTATTATGCGGAATATGATAATATTTGGCACCATGGTGACTTTATCGAAGTGACCGAAACAGGCGGCATAGTCGTCTATGGCCGTTCCGATGCGACCCTAAACCCAGGTGGTGTGCGAATTGGTACTGCTGAGATTTATCGTCAGGTGGAAAGTTTTGCACAAGTTAAAGAAGCCTTAGTTATCGGCCAAGATTGGAACAGTGATGTACGGGTCGTTCTCTTCATCATTTTAGCCGAACAAGCCGAATTAACAGAAGATCTTCAACAAGCGATCCGCAGTCATGTTCGACAACAATGCACCCCACGTCATGTGCCTGCGAAAATCATCGCTGTTACAGATATTCCACGCACTAAATCTGGAAAAATCACTGAATTAGCTGTACGCGATGTAGTTCATGGACGATCTGTTAAAAACAAAGAATCTTTAGCTAATCCAGAAGCATTGGATCTTTATTTAAATATTGCTGCTTTACAGGAAGATTAAACTGAAAAGATTTAAACTAACAAAAAGGCCAGATCCACTGATCTGGCCTTTTCTTTACCCGAGACAAGATTAAGACACTGAAATAATTAATCTTGTTTTAGCCCCTCAGGTGGATCTCTAAATACAAAACGAAGGCCTTTACCACCACATTCGTATCGCACTTTATCTGAAGCCTTCATCAAATCAAGGTTTTCATCACTGATAATGGTTTCAGTAAACATATCATCACCCAAACGCCCTTCGATCGCCATGTGAATTTCCTTACGCGCCATACTCTTTCCAGCGAGTGCATCTTCAAGCAATTCTTTATTCACTGTTAGAATAGTTAAGATGATATCCGCCAGATGTGGATGGCGCATACAAATCGTATCGGCAGCTTCCCGATCTTTCATACGTAAAGTTGCACGTAAGTTATAATAACTACCATGTCCGTTGGGTATCATAATTGGCTTACTTTGCAACCAGGCCACCCCGGGATCATAGTCCGCACGTATATTGCCACTTGAATCCAGAATCTCAGCATCTTCCCTCGGATCTGGTGATGCTTGATCGAAGAACACATAAAAAATTGGTATACTTAGACATAATGCGCCTACAAGCGACAAAATTAAAAAATTCGTTCGCTTAGATTCTCTTTGAGCCATTTCCCATCCCCGTAAACAGCCTGCCCAGCTGTGTTAGTCTTCCCCAATATCTGTCATTTCATGCAACTTATGTATCAGACGATCCCGAACGCGATGCATCACTTCTTGCCAATCTCCCGGACTGGTTTGACGTAATAATGACATAGATCGATACCAAGGGCTATCCCCTCTAAACATTTGCCAACGCCAATCAGGTGCAAAAGGAATTAAAACCCAAACAGGTATATCCAATGCGCCTGCGAGATGCGCCACCGCGGTATCAACTGAAATAACCAGATCAAACTGATTTAATAAACTCGCCGTATCCGCAAAATCCCGAATATGAGCTGAAAGATCTCTAATCATAGGATCAAAACAATGCTCTTTAATCTCACTTTCCGCGCCACCGATTTGGAAGCTGTAAAACTGAACTCCAGGTAAATCAAGCAGTTGCGCAAACTGTTCTAGTCCTATGGAACGATTATGATCGTTCTTATGATGGGCATCTCCTGCCCATACCAACCCGACACGGATTTGTGGGATAAGTCCCTTATTCAAAACGGGAACATCTGTATCAGGCGCCTTCAAATAAGGAATATTGTTTGGAATATCCTCTAACTTAGGCCCAACCATTCGCGGTAAACTCAATAATGGAATAACTGCATCAATATCGTTAGGAAGCTCTTCTCCAAATCCATAAACTTTTATTCCCTCAAATTCAGGGCTGGATTGAATAAGGCGCTTAATTGATGAATCACAATAAAAAACAATTGCCCCAGCTTTATTTTGAACTAACGGCAAATACCGACAAAATTGGAGGCTATCCCCAATTCCATTTTCTGCATATACCATCAATTTTTGCCCCTCCAATGGAGCGCCTTTCCAAATTGGAATTTCTGGAAAATGTGGATGGCAATCATGTAATTGCCATCGTGCCTCTAACCCTTTAAAACCACTTTCTAGATTTCCTTGTAGTAAATCTAGCAATGCATGATCCCAACGTAATTCCGCACTATCATAGCCAAGTAATTCGGCACGACGGAAACAAGCTGCTGCTTCCTCCAAATGTCCAAGATCCCGATGGACAAAACCTAGATTATAATGGATTTGTGGTGCGCCCGGATCCAGATCGATAGCGTGTCTATGCGCTTTGATAGCCTCGTCATAGCGGCACAAATCACGTAAAGCATTACCAAGATTTGACCAGCTGGTTCCATCGTCTGGACGCAACGCTAATCCGCGACGTAAACATATCACAGCAGCTTCAGTCATTTTTCGCCGACGTAACAGAACACCCAAGTTACCCCAAGCAGAGGGAACATTAGGACGCTCACTGAGTAATTTACGATATAGAAGTTCCGCATCAGAGTAATTACCAGCTTCATGCGCTTCTATGGCCATACGGAATAAATCCGATGTCGTCTTCATCTTACTTGGCGGTGGTGGAACGTCTTCAAAGGAAAAATCTTCATCACCCGGTTTGTCGGATAAAACTCCTCCGTCAGCGCTTCTACGTTCGATATTCATATCATCGGTGATACCGAAAATATGCTTCTCCAACGCAGAACGCCCCTCTGGAGAGTTCAAAACTATATCTTCCTTACTACTCATAGAAGAAGTGTAAACTACAGAGGGGCGTTGGGTCGAGTCGAAAATCAGCTCAAATTCAATGAAATACTTGAAATTAGCCTTTCTTCATAAACTCTTAACAGAAGTAGAAATTCTGATTAAATCAAACCACGCTCAATCATTTTTTCGGCAATCTGTACCGCATTCAATGCAGCACCTTTACGTAAGTTATCAGCAACAACCCACATATTCACACCGTTTTCAACTGTGATGTCATCACGAATACGACTAATATAAACCGCGTCTTCACCAGCACATTCAACAGGTGTCACATAACCTTCGTCTTGACGATAATCCACGACAACGACACCTTCAGCAGATTCCAATACCTCACGCGCTTTTAAGTGATCCATATCGTTTTCAAATTCAATATTCACAGATTCCGCATGACCTACAAAGACTGGCGCACGCACTGCTGTAGCAGATACTTTAATGGACGGATCAAGAATTTTCTTGGTTTCTACAACCATTTTCCATTCTTCTTTGGTAGAACCATCATCCATAAACACGTCAATATGCGGGATCACGTTGAAGGCAATTTGTTTTGTGAATTTTTCTTTTGTGATCGGATCATTCACAAAAATACCGCGTGTTTGAGTAAACAGCTCATCCATGGCTTCTTTGCCACCACCAGATACAGACTGATATGTGGAAACAACAACACGCTTGATTTTGCCTGCTTCATGCAAAGGTTTAAGTGCCACAACCATTTGAATGGTAGAACAATTCGGGTTTGCGACAATACCTTTTTTCTTCCAACCGTCCAAAGCTTCTGGGTTTACTTCTGGAACAACTAATGGCACGTCCGGATCCATACGCCAGAAAGATGTGTTGTCAATGACAACCGCACCTGCAGCAGCAGCCTTTGGAGAAAACTGCTCAGAAATTTTTGCGCCCGGTGAAGACAGAACAATATCCGTACCAGTGAAGTCAAATGTTGCTAGGTCCTGAACCTTGATATTCTTTTCATCGCCATATGCCACTTCTGTTCCAACAGAACGTGAGGAAGCCAATGCTACCACGTCGTCGGCGGGGAAGTTACGCTCTGCCATGGTTTGAAGAACTTCTCGTCCTACGTTACCTGTGGCGCCTACTACTGCAACTTTATAACCCATTGGTCTGTCTTTCTTTTATCTAAACTTGTTACATTTCAATAAAGCATGCTGCACATACAAAAAAACCGGAGTTTCTGGAACCCCGGTTGACCTGCTTTATGCAACACAAGAGTTCCGGTTAATACCGAGTCTTAGTTGTTTTGGTTGTCTTAATAGCTTTTACGCGAACTGGGGAAAGTGTTGGCGCAGCCATAACTGTCCATACCATCTGTTTAGCTTTTTCAATCACCGCAATCAAAACTGCCGGAGCAAACATATTTTCGTTCCCTATTTGATATGCAGGTCATCATATGATGACCCAGTTACTTTCAGCCCAACTGGCCAAAACATCTTGCCCAATTACATAGGGCGCGAGACAGAATGAATCAAGCGCGTTTTTAAACTTTTTTCATTTTTTATCATGTTTCGCATTTCTATTGTAACATTATTACTCAAGGAAATAACAAGCAGGCTAAATTTCCCTTAATCTAGTGAACCATTTCATGTATAGTGATTAGAAATAATAACAACAAAGCGAGCATCTTCATGCGACTGTTTATCTCATCCATTTTTGTGTTTCTTTTTTCGATCCAAATTAGTATCGCCTCAGAAATAAAACAAATCCTTTCATCAGATGAGCCCTTGCTTAGCAAGAAGTTACCTGATGGCAGCTCAAAGGGATTATTTGTAGACTTCTTTCAAATCGTTGCAAAGAATGCAGGGCGAGAAGTCAGTGTCTCTCATCTTCCCTGGAAACGTGCTCAGAAAATTGCCCAAGAAGTTTCAGATGCGACCTTAGGCCCCCTAACACGCACGAGCAAACGTGAAAGTAAATATAAATGGATTGGCCCGCTCTTCCCCATGCGGATCACATATATGACAACTTTAGACCAACCCGTTGTAGAAAACCTCGACCAAGCAAGACGTTTAAAAGTTGCGATTAAAGGCGGAAGCGCAGCCGTTTATGCATCAAAGAAACATCAGCTTTCAACAAATATGGTGGATGTCGTTTCACAACAAAGCTCAATATTAGAAATGCTAATTAGAAAGCGGATTGACGCCTGGTTAGTATGGGATGTCATCGCGCATCGTACAGTTCAAGAATTCGATAGTGGTGCGCAACTGCAAGCTGGCTATACTGACGAGTTAGGCGAACTATATATGGCGGCCTCACCTTCGGTTTCTGACGAAGAAATCGCTGTTTGGCGTAAAGCGATGGAACAGGCAATAAAGGATGGCGCCTTAAAAGAGATTACAAGTAAGTATCTAGGTAGAGCATATACGCAAAACTCTTCATCCAATGTGATGCAATAAGTCACAAAAAAAAGAGGTACCTGAAAGATACCTCTTTTTGATAAGTTAAGACAGAAACTTAATTAACCACGTAAGCTACCACCTGTGGCTTTCGCAACCATAGCAATAACCTTTTGAGATACTGCTTCGATATCATCGTCGGTTAATGTCTTATCTGTTGGTTGCAAGGTGACAGAAATCGCTACAGATTTCTTATCGCCCATATCTTCGCCTTTATATACATCAAAGATATTTACGGCAGAGATAAGTTTCTTATCCGCACCTTGTGCAGCGCGTAAGATTTTCTCAGCAGTCACATCATCTTTCACTGTAAACGCAAAATCACGGTTCACAGACTGGAAGCTAGATGCGTTCAGCAAGCTACGTGTCTTACCACCTTTTTTCTTTGGCTCTGGAATATTATCCATAAAGAGTTCAAAGGCAACCACGCGGCCTTTCAGGCCAAGCTTACGCGACACGGTTGGGTGAATTTCACCAAAATATGCCAACGCTTGCTTACCCATACGCAAAGCACCGGAACGACCCGGGTGATACCAAACTGGTGCATCAGTTGTAACCTGCAAGCTTTTCACAGGGGCACCACAATGTTCAAGGGCTGCCATTGCATCCGCCTTTACATCAAACAGATCAACGGCACGTGGGGATGTTTCCCAGTGACGTGGACCTGTCTTACCGGCGCGCACACCAGCTGCTACCATGTCTTGACCTTTTGGTGTTGGATTACGGAATGCAGGACCAACCTCAAATAAGGCCACATCACCGAAACCACGGTCCGTGTTGCGAGCTGCAGCAGAAATCAAGTTACCCAAGATACTTGGACGCATTGCATTCAGATCACTGGAAATCGGGTTTGCCACCATCAAATTTTGAGGCACACCTCCAAACAGTTCCGCATCTTTATCAGACATGAAGGACCATGTGATAGCTTCCATCATACCACGGCCAGCCAAGATTTTCTTCGCAAATGCCACCCGGCGCTGTTTCAGGGAAATAGCGAGCTCAGGAAGAACTGTTTCACGGTCCAAGGCAACAGCGGGAATTTTATCAAATCCATAGATGCGCAACACTTCTTCGACCAAGCAATGTTCGCCTTCGATGTCAGGACGCCAGCTTGGAATATCCACTGTAATCGCATCGCCCTCAACAGAAGTGCCAAAACCTAGACGTTTCAATATTTCTTCCGCCTCTGCCACAGAAACATCCGCGCCACCATGTGTCTTTAAACGTGACACACGTAAGCTTGTTTGACGTTCCCATGCAGGCATATCGCCAGCCGCTGTTACGTTAGATGGTTCACCGCCGCAAAGATCAAGGATCAAACGTGTCCCCACATTCACACCCCAATCAGAAGACAATGGATCAATACCACGTTCAAAACGATAACGTGCATCAGTATCGACACCAAGTTTACGGCCAGTTTCCGCAATGCGGATCGGATGCCATAAAGCAGATTCCAAGAATACATTTACGGTTTCTTCGGTACAGCCGGATACTTCACCGCCCATAATACCACCAATGGATTCAGGGCCATTCTCGTCAGAAATAATGATCATACCTTCTTCAAATGTATGCTCATTCCCGTCTAAACCAAGAAGCGTTTCACCACCTTTGGCATAACCAATGGTAAGATCGCCCTTAACTTTATCCGCATCAAAAACATGAAGTGGACGACCAAGATCGAAAGTCACATAGTTTGTAATATCTACCAAAGCAGAAATCGGACGTAGGCCAATAGCTTTCAAACGATCTTGCATCCATTTTGGACTTGGGCCGTTTTTCACGTTTTTGATCAAACAACCGACCGCACGTGGTGCATCATCCCCTAGACCTTCAACACGGTTCCACTTGATAGAACTATCAAATTTGCCTTCAACAGGATCAAGGTTTGGTGCTTTCAGTGTACCAAGACCAGCCGCGGCCAAATCACGAGCCACACCATAAACACCAAGGCAGTCACCACGGTTAGGTGTAATCGCGATTTCAATGATTGGATCATCTTTACCTGCATATTCCGCAAAAGACATACCCAATGGTGCATCTTCTGGTAAATCAATGATCCCATCATGTTCATCTGAAATCATCAATTCACGCTCAGAACATAACATACCATTAGATTCTTCACCGCGTATCACACCTGGTTTCAATGTCATATCGGAACCTGGAATATAGGACCCAGAAGGTGCAAAGACACCTTTCATGCCTTTACGTGCATTTGGGGCACCACATACAACTTGTAAAGTTTCTTTACCGTTATTCACCATACAGATGTTTAATTTATCAGCATTCGGGTGTTTCCAAGCATCTTCCACATAACAGATCGTGAAAGGTTTTAAGGCTTCTTTCGGATCTTCTACACCTTCAAGTTCTAAGCCGATAGCTGTTAATTTATTTGTAATTTCTTCGAGGCTTGCATCTGTTTCAAGATGATCTTTCAGCCAGCTCAATGTGAACTTCATGGTGTCAAACCTCGTGTCATAGACGCCGCTTCTAGCGGCAAGAAACCATAATGGCGCAACCAACGCAGGTCCGCATCAAAGAATGTACGCAAATCAGGAATGCCATATTTCAACATCGCGATACGTTCAATCCCCATACCAAAAGCAAAACCTTGATATTCTTCCGGATCAATACCGGACGCACGTAACACATTTGGATGCACCATCCCGCAACCAAGAATTTCCAACCAGTCTTCACCAGCCCCGATCTTCAATTCACCGCCTTTGCGGGAACAGCCAATATCTACTTCCGCGGATGGTTCAGTAAACGGGAAGAAAGATGGACGGAATTGCAATGGAATATCGTCTACTTCGAAATATGCATTTACAAATTCCTGCAAGCAACCTTTCAAATGACCAAAGTTAGCTTTCTTATCGATAACTAAACCTTCCACTTGAGAGAACATCGGCGTATGGGTCATATCACTGTCAGAACGGTAAGTACGGCCCGGTGCGATAATACGAATAGGTGGTTCCTGATTTTCCATCGTACGAATTTGTACCGGACTTGTATGGGTACGCAGCACAGATTCCATATCTACTTCGCCATCTTCACCACATAGATAAAATGTGTCATGCATTTGGCGTGCAGGATGTTCTGGCGGAATGTTCAGCGCAGTAAAGTTATGAAAATCATCTTCGATATCTGGACCATCCATAACGGTAAAGCCCATCTCACCAAAGATCGCAACAATCTCATCCCATGTCTGACTGATTGGGTGCAAGCGGCCCATTTCTTCTGGACGTACAGGTAAAGAAACGTCAACACGTTCAGCTTCTAATTGTGCGTTCAAGGCGTCTGCTTCCAGACTTTCCTTACGTGCGTTCAAGGCTTCTGCTACAGATGCTTTGACTTGATTCAGGGCTTGGCCCTTCTCTTTACGCTCTTCTGGGGAAAGTCCACCCAATGTTTTCATTTCAGCGGTAATGCGTCCCTTTTTGCCAAGGGCCGATACACGAAGATCTTCCAAAGCTTTCAGATCTGATATCTGATCAACTTCTGCCAGAAGTTCAGCGCGTAATGTCTCAAGACTATCGCTCATACCCTACTTCGAGTCCTTATTATTGCTTGTTCAGATTTCCGGTTCAGAAATCAGATATAGCGGGTTTTTATGAAATTTTGATTTCGGAAAATGCGCCAAAAACGCACGAAAGCGGAACCATTGCTGGCCCCGCTTTCGCCCAAAACCTGATTTTGGATCTGTATCTCTACAGTGTCCAATAAATCCTTGAAGATGGCTTTAAGCCAGCGCGGCCTGCGCTTGTTCTGCAAGGGATTTAAAGGTAGCTGGTTCATGAACTGCGATATCAGCCAAAACCTTACGGTCCAACTCGATACCAGCTTTTTTCAAGCCGTTCATGAATACAGAATATGTCAAACCGCATTCGCGGGATGCAGCGTTGATACGTTGAATCCAAAGACCACGGAAAGCGCGTTTCTTCGCTTTACGGTCGCGGTATGCGTATTGACCAGCTTTCTCAACAGCTTGCTTAGCTACGCGGATCGTATTTTTACGACGGCCGCTGTAACCTTTAGCTTCGCTAAGAACTTTTTTGTGACGAGCGTGGGATGTTACACCCCGTTTTACACGTGCCATTTTACTATGCTCCTACTATAACAGTTCGTTTCTGTCGCGTTAGCCGCGCAAGAAGTTACGTTTGATGATACGCGCATCCGCATCACACATAATTTGGCTGCCACGGTTTTGGCGCTTCATTTGTTGTGGACGTTTGGATGTACCATGACGAAGGCAAGCAGAGTAAAAACGTACTTTACCTTTTGCTGTCAATTTGAACCGCTTCTTAGCGGAGCTGTTTGTTTTCAACTTGGGCATTTTATCTTCCCTTGTAAAAAGTGGTTTCATCAAAATAGTGGCAAGGCATACCCTGAACCATTGACCTTCAGATTAAGATCGGTTCGCCCAGCGCACCAATAACCACGCCCCAAACGAGTTTGGTTCGCAGAGGCGCGGTTTATAACTTTCTATCTATTGTTTTGCAAGGGGGGTTTCAGCATTTTTCTCTCAGAAACCTGAAAAAGTATCCTGAACAACTCTTAACCAGCCCTTTAATCGACATGCTTCACGTCTTCTTCAGGCGCAATACCATAACTTTTCCATGTATCGCGACCACCACGGTTATTCAAAATATTGATTAAGGCTGCAACTGCGGCACGGTCATATTTTGAACCTGTTTCTGAATATAAAATACCCGCAGCTTTATCAAAATCCATTCCTTGGCGCCAAGCACGTGCAGACACCATCCCAACGAATGCATTTGCCACTGACGCGACCCGTGCCGGCATTAAGATATCTTCTGCCAAAAGACCATTCGGAATACCTGTTCCATCCACATTTTCAAGCATCTGACGCATGGTATCGCGGACAGGACCATCAAAATCGATATTCGCAACTAGATCTGCAGATGACAAAACCGAATCCTGAACGATTGTGCGTTCTTCATCTGTAAGGGCGCCTTGCTTGGTTAGAATTTCAGCAGGCACGGCAATCTTGCCAAGATTCATCAGACTGCCTGCAATAGCCGCCGTATCTGCCTCAAGACTATCCAGTTCCATCTCATACGCAATGGCACGAGATACATCTGCAACACGTTGCGAATGATCCGAAGAGAAAATGGATCACGACGATCTACCAATGACACCAATGTGGAAACCAATTGGCGCATAACTGTTTCACGTTTTTCACGCTCACGTACGGAATCGGTAATATCTTGAGAGACAACCAAAACAGCCGCTGCATATTGCTCATTGGATGGGATCATGATGAAATCAGATTTAAAGACACGTTCTGTCTTGCCATCCAAATTCATTTTGTGCGTTTTAGTATGGGGCGCCTCATTGTCCAAACATTCATCTACCCAACCGATCATTTTCTTGCCTTCAATCGGCCCAAGAACAGCAGATACATTTTTGTCAAACAAATCCACACGTTCCAAACCAGATTGCTCGATCACTCGTTGGTTAAACCAGCGATAATTGCCATCCCTATCAAAAATCGCGATGGTATTGGGCTGACTATCAGTCACCAAATGCATAAAGTTTCTTTGCCCAGCAAATCGATCTGCCAGTTTCTCAAACTTATCCGCAGCTTCCTTGGCACGTTTAGATGTTCCAAAATACCATAGCGCAAGCATGCCAATCAGCACGACCACAATGACCATACCAAGAACGATGACCAACATACTCACGCGCGCTTCTGAATCAGCCAAGGCTACTTGTCGGTCGATTTTATACATCAATACCCAAGGCACTTCTTCAAATGCACGCCCCAGAACCAGAACCTCATCACCCTTATAGTCTTTCATCACCCCAAAGCCACTTGCATCCCGCATCACAAATGCAGCAGCTAGATCAGGTGTATCCATATTTAACTTTTTCTTAAGAGCGGGGGTCCCGTCATGCAGCGGCGATATATATTCGACATTTAAACCTTCTTGGCGTAACAAAACAGCTTCGGCTGATTTTTCAACTGCACCAGGCTGCACTAATAGCGGCGGCAGCTCTTCTGTAACTTGCTTAACACCGACCACAACACCGATATGAGAATCTGCGGTCTCATCCCCCTGCAATACAAAAGCAGGTTCCGCGAATGCCATTGTCGGCTGCCCTTCAGCGTTTAAAAACACTTGACTAATACCGGCTTCACCGGGTTTCAGTTCAGCTAGAAAAGCCTGCAATTTACCGACTAATGCAGGGAAACCATGACTTGAGACCACTAATTCGTTCTTTGCATCCAACAATGCGATACCCGCCACCCCTTGGCGTGCTACATTGGCGTTGACCTGGGACGCGCCTGAATTGGTAGCCGTAAAGCCTGCACGTTCAGCAGTGACAGTTAATAAATTGCCAAGATATTCTAGTTCCGCACTCGCCCCTTCATCATCATCGACGCCATGCAAGATAGTCATATAGAGTTGTAGGGAAGCATTATCCGCCAAAGCACGTAGATCGGCTTTTTGCATCTGCAACCAGTTTGACACATCCGCATATCGGCTTTCCGTCACAATTCCCATGCGTACCTGCCAAGCTTGCAATTCTCGCTGACGTTCATTTTCACCAAATTGAAAGACTAAATAAAAGGCTATCACCGCACCGATCAACAATCCGGCAACTGTTAATCCCATGCGTCCGATAACAGTCGTTTTTCCCATACCAACAACCTTGGCCACTGCCTCATCACTACTCATCAAGTCTCTCCGAATTACTTCCATAATCTGTTCTGGGCAGTTTCATTTATAATAATCAAAATGATTTACCTAAAATGCGAACAAGTTTCGCTGGATATTTGCCAATATGATGCCTTATATTGAGGAAAATTAACAGTATAAATCAACCAGATACTTGCGAATATTCACATAGTATCTGGAAAATCCTCTCAAGGAAGAATCCGAATGAATGGGATTGGCGATTATAAGCTGACAAAAGTAATAGTTAAACTTCTTAACTTCACCTGTTTACTAGCCTTTGTTAGCATGCTTTTTATGTCACCAAATATTGCTTTGGCGCAAAAATCGCCGCGTTTATTTGGAACAGGCGAAATTCAATCTAAAAAACTGACCAAATTTAAAAAATGGACTTCAGTTCTTGATCGTTATGCAACAGAAGTGCAAAGCGAACTCAATAAATGCACTTTAACAGCAAGTAATAAATGCCTTGTAACCAAATGGCGTATCTTCCTGAAAAAGATTGCTGATAAGCCACCACGCGAACAAATGGAACTCGTCAATCAATATATGAATAAGTGGCTCTATGTGATTGATCCGGTCAATTATCAGCGCAAGGATTATTGGGCGACCCCGAAGCAATTTTTAAACCGCAACGGGGATTGCGAAGATTATGCTATCGCGAAATTTGCCTCACTTGCGCATTTGGGCTTTGATAAAGATCAGATGCGCATTGTGGTATTGCAAGACTTAAATCTAAAGGTTCCCCATGCTGTCTTGGTTGTTTATGTAGATGGACAAGCCCTTATTTTAGACAATCAGATTTCCAAAGTTGTCAATGCAGATCGTATTAAACATTACAAACCCATTTTCTCAATTAACGAAGATGCATGGTGGCTTCATCGGGGTTGAATAAAACCTTCCTCACAAACATGCTATAAAGAATTTATCTCAAATGCTTTGAAAAATTCACTTCTGCGTGTATCATCCTTATTCACCAATTGTTTAGGTAAGACTTGATTTCCTAAACAAGGCTATAGATCCGGGGGGCGTTTTAGGATGATTATGGCGGGAATAAATATGGTTCAAGGTCAACCCTTTGGGCGACATAGTCAAGAAAACCTTCTGCTTGATTACGCAGAACGGTTAAAACGATATAGAGAAGGTCGTCGCGCAGTGCATATTCATTTATCGCGCTTGCGCCCACAACATCGCCGTCCTCATCATTTACGCATCGCCGCCAATACCATAGAAGATTTCATATTTGCTTTTGAAGGTCAGCTCTTTCGCCTTGGGAATACCGACATGCTTTTCGTTGTAAAAGATGCAGACCTGATGCAGCTTGACGATATTGTCATGCGATTGCGTACTTTATTTAGTGAAGATCCAGTTGCATCCATTAACTCCACAATGGAAGGTCATGGTCGTTTTGCGACACTTTACAGCCTTGATCGTCAATATGATAAATTCCTTGAACTTAGCCGTGAACTCACTGAGGCCGCCCAACAAAGAGAAAAACGTCTTAACGCAATGGCCTCTCAAACAGAAGAGGATCGCGGGGAAATACTAACTCCACTTTCACCAGATCAGCTAGGACGCCTAGAAGAAGTTCTGAAACGTACAGATTTATCAAACGTATTTAAACGTCAAACCATCTGTGCAGTTTCCAGTAATTCCGATCCAACACCAGTTTTCAACGAATTGTATATCTCCATCATGGAATTAGCACGAATGGTGCTCCCCGAAGTCAATCTGGCTGCCAATAGATGGCTGTTCCAACATTTGACAGAGACATTGGATAGACGCGTTTTACATATGCTCTCAAAAGCAGATGATCGAACCCTCTTTGATTCATTTTCCATCAACTTGAACGTAAACACGTTACTATCTCCCGAATTCCTTCAATTCGATGCGAATTTACATACAGGGTCTCGTGGAACTCTGGTCGTAGAAATGCAAATCGTAGATATTATGGCTGATTTTTCGGCCTTTCTATTCGCGCGCGATTTTGTCAAAGAAAAAGGATATCGCATTTGCCTTGATGGCATCACACCAGATTTATTAAGTTTTATTGATCGTAAAAAGATGGGCGTAGATCTGATTAAACTTACGGCAAATGGCATATTTAATGGGGAAAGTGCGCAAGATAAATTTGATGAAGTTGCCCAATATGTAGAAGAAGCCGGGCAAGGACGTATTATTTTGTCTCGTTGCGATAACAAACTCATGATTGAAAATGGCCAGAAAATGGGTATTACCATGTTCCAAGGGCATTATTTGGACGGGCTTTTAACGCAACGAAATCGTGAGAACTCTCCGCCACCACCGCATATTCGCAGGCAGCAAAAATTCATCTAATTTTATTTCTAATTCGAATTCATATTGACCCAATGCAAAAGGCAGGATACCTCCTTGCGCTATGGAAGATATTATTAACAACCTGACCATCTTTGTGTCTAATATTTTTAGCGTAGAGTCTAAATGGGCATTCCTCATCCTGCCTACATCTGCGACATTGGTTCTTGCCCTCATTCTGGACTGGGTTCAGGGTGACATGAAATGGTTGTTTCGCATAATTCCTCACCCAGTTGTTTTTTATGGCAAAATTATTTCCTTTCTGGATAAAAAACTAAATCGTGAAGATCGCTCAGCAAATAATAAAATGGTCAGAGGCGCATTGGTCAGTCTGTTTGTCATTTCTATTGGTGTTTTCATAGGTTTACTTCTAGAAAAAGTTGCTGAAATTCTACCATGGTTCTGGTTCTTCAATCTCTGGTTAACCGCTGTTATGCTGGCTGGGCGAAGCCTCTATACGCATGTCCGTGCAGTTGCCACAGGCTTTGCGAAATCTGGACTTGATGGTGGTCGCGAAGCCGTAGGCCATATCGTAGGACGAGACCCAAAAACTTTGGATAAACATGGTGTCATTCGTGCTGCAATTGAGTCTCTTGCCGAAAATTTTGCCGATGGCGTGGTCGCACCAGCATTTTGGTATCTGCTTTTTGGCTTACCCGGCATCTTAGGATATAAAGCTGTAAATACTCTGGATTCCATGATTGGATATCGTACAAAACGTCATAAAGATTTTGGTATGTTTGCCGCTAGACTGGATGATCTCGTTAACTGGCTTCCTGCACGCATCAGTGGCTGCATGATTGTGATCGCTGCATTTTTACACCCAAATAGTAATCCGTTTCGTGCTATGAAAATCATGTGGATTGACTCACCTAAACATGCTTCCCCAAATGCGGGATGGCCGGAAGGCGCAATGGCAGGTGCTTTTAACTGGGCATTAGGTGGACCACGTCAATATCCAGGTGGTGTCTCCGAAGCCGCATGGATTGGGCAGGGTAAAGCGCGTCTTGAGCCTAATCATATCGGGTATGCACTTGATCTTTATGCAATCACAAATGTAGTTCAGACCGTTTTAATTCTAATGGTATTAGTTGGCAGCAGTATATAGGTTCATACCCCTGACTTAGCCATCTCTATCATGGCAGGAATATCCGTTTGGGCTTCACAATGATCTGCAAAGCGATCCAAAACGTCTTCTACCATCTGTTCATAATCTAAAGAAGCTTCACGATCTTTACGGAATCGTTTCAGGTATTCATTTCTGAAATTATCAGAAGCAAACAAGCCATGTAAATAACACCCCATAATGCGCCCATCTGATGAAACAGCTCCATCGGGATGCCCTTCAAGGATTAGCATTGGGTTGTTCAAACCTTCGCCTTCACTTCTTCCCATATGCATTTCATAACCATACACAGCCTCACTTGTTGAGCTTTCAATACCAGAAATCTCGACAAGACGTTTATCACCTGACATCGTCGTTGACATGTCAATTAATCCAAGACCATCGACTTCGCCTGCGGGGCCTTCAATGCCCTGCGGATCAGCCAGTTTTTTACCCAACATCTGAAATCCAGCACAAATTCCTAAAACATGCCCACCACGACGGAGATGGGCTTGAATATCAATATCCCAGCCTTGCGCCCGCAAAGCTTTCAAGTCAGGCATCGTAGTTTTTGATCCCGGTAATAATATTAGGTCTGCATCACCGGGAATTGGCTCACCAGCTTGCACCATAATAACTTCAACATCCGGCTCCGCTTGCAATGGATCGAGATCATCAAAATTCGCGATACGTCCCAGACGAGGCACAGCAACTTTAATTAAATGGTCTTTCGCAGCAGCCTTACCAGCTCTTGCTTTCTCCAGCGCAACTGCATCTTCCGCTGGTAATTTACGTGCTTCATCAAACCAGGTAAGTGTACCAAATGTGGGCAAACCTGTATGATCGCGAATGATATCATGCCCTGTTTCAAACAAGGTTACATTACCACGAAATTTGTTGATTATATAACCTTTCAATAATTTTTTCTCATGGTCGCTTAAAAGATTATAAGTTCCAACGATACTTGCAATAACCCCACCACGGTCAATATCCGATACCAAGAGTACCGGTACATTTGCGGCCTCAGCAAATCCCATATTGGCAATATCTGCAGCACGAAGATTAACTTCCGCAGGACTTCCCGCACCTTCAACCAATATAATATCTGCCTCTTCAGAAAGCTTTACAAAGCTTTCCAAAACCTTAGGTAACAATTTGGATTTTAAGGTGTAATAGTCACGCGCTTTAGCCGTCGTCATGACTTGGCCTTGCACGACAACTTGTGACCCCAAATCTGATTGCGGCTTTAATAATACAGGATTCATATGTACAGATGGCTTCACGCCACATGCACGCGCTTGTAATGCCTGTGCTCTACCAATCTCACCACCATCGGACGTGACCGCAGCATTGTTTGACATATTTTGAGGTTTAAAAGGTCTGACCACAATCCCACGTCTTGTCATTGCGCGGCATATCCCAGCTACAAGTAGCGACTTACCAACATCTGACCCCGTCCCTTGAAACATGAGAGACGGGATCATTTGATCCAGTTTAATTTGATCAGACATAAATAGATTTACCTAAGATTTTTCATACCAGTTTTAACTATGAAAATCCTATATAGTTTGCTTAATTCATTGGCAAGGAAGAGAGATAGTCACGAAGTTTATCAGCTTTTTCATTTGCAAACTTTCCGTTCAAAATGATGTCTTCTGAGGTCGCACCCTCTCCATAAAACGCAGCATTGCGTGCTTTATCCTCCCAAATTGCAGCACCTTCAACTGAAGCGCCAACAAAGCCCCCCTGGTTACGTGAAAAAGAATACACATCAGCACCGATATTAGTCGTCGTTGTACCTGAAACGCCCTCTCCTTTTGACCCGACGGCTGCGCTAAGATCGCCACCTAAGGTGACTTTATCATCTAAAATAGCTCTAAGGCCATTACCTGTTTGAATGGTGAGAAGCAGCTCCATATTCTGCGCACCCAATTGAAGTCCTACACTTGCAGCACCCATCTTAAAGAAACCCGGATAACTCCATTCACCATTTGAGGCACGTGCCATGATTATGCCACTCCCACCTTCGGCACCAATTATAAAAGCGCCTTTTAAAATTTGAGGTGAAATAAAGATTGCCTTTGCTGTTTTAATATATCCCATCGCACGATCACCTTGGCGTTCATTTTCAAGGATTTTTTTAATGGAATAATAAGCCTCATCTACCAATTCATGAGCATCATCCAATTCAGCTGCACGGGCAGAGAAAGAAATTAAAGACATTGCCATCACAGCCAAAAAAGATAGTTGGAACAGTTTAGAAAAATACATCTTCATGGATAATACCTTTATCACTACATTTGCAGCCGAAGCTCGCGACAATCCCTACAGCATTAGAATTCCTTGATTCTGACTAAAATTCAATGCCAACTTGAGCTTTATAACCATCACGGAAATGATGTTTTATTTGTGTCATTTCTGTGACCATATCTGCAATTTCAATTAATTCTTCTTTTGCATTTCGCCCAGTTACAACCACATGAAGTTCTTCCGGTTTATTTTCCAGTGTGGAAATAATTTCTTCCAAAGGAAGATAATCGTAGCGCATCACGATGTTAAGTTCATCCAAGATCACCATATCATATTCAGGATTTGCAATGGCATCCTTCGCATAATCCCATGCCGCACGCGCAGCTGCAACATCACGTTCTCTGTCTTGCGTATCCCAGGTAAAACCTTCACCCATGGCTTTCATTACGCATTGATCTGGAAACTGATCCAAAATTTTCTTCTCGCCAGTGGACCAAGCACCTTTTACAAATTGAACAATACATATCTTCATATCATTACCAATTGCACGAGTTGCGAGTCCCATCGCAGCAGTTGTTTTACCTTTACCTTTACCGGTATGAACCATCAGCAAACCACCCGTAGATGTTTTAGTCGCAATCATCTTGTCGCGCGCCGCTTTCTTCTTAGCCATTTTCTCAGCGTGGCGTTGATTGATTTGTTCTTCTGTCATGCCGTCAGTTTTCATCATAATCTCCTTAAACCTACCTCCATTCTGATTACGCTTATTTGCGATTAAAATAAAGTGACAAATTCTAAATTATGATTAAAATTGGCTTCAAATAATCAAATAATTTTATTTTCCAATGGTGCCAATATGCGCAGAACAGATAAAGCAGCTCTTCTTCCAATTGCTGTTGACAAAAAATCCCCAGAACCTATGCATCGCCAGCTTTATGATCAAATCCGAGAACTAATCTTAACACATAGATTAAGTGCAGGTGAGCGCCTTCCATCCACGCGTAGCCTTGCCAAGGACATGGCCCTTTCCCGCAACACTGTTGCAACTGCCTTTGATCAATTATTAGCTGAAGGATATCTTGAAGGTCGTATTGGTGCAGGATCTTTTGTTTCTGATTTACTGCCCGATGAAATTCGCCCCTCGTCTTCAATCCATTTAAATAAGAAAGACTCTGCACCAAGAAGAGGCCTCTCAAAGAGGGGAGAGCGGCTGGCTGCTTTATGGAGAGGACGGAGCAAACGCACACCTGCCTTTGCACCCGGCTTACCCGCGATTGACGAGTTCCCCTTTGATGTATGGTCACGCTTAATGGCACGTGCGTGGCGTAATCCTCCGATCGAACTTTTAGCACATGCAGAGCCTGCAGGATATCGCCCCTTGCGCGAAGCAATCGCCAATTATCTCCGAACAGCACGTGCCGTTAGATGTGAAGCTGATCAAGTAATCATCGTATCTGGCGCACAACAAGGTATCAGCCTTGCTGCTAACGTCCTTCTTGATGATGGAGATGCAGCGCTTATCGAAGAACCCGGCTATCCGGGTATTCGTGGTGCTTTGCTCGCCGCAGGCGCACAATTGATTCCGGTACCTGTCGATGGGGAAGGCTTAGAAATCGATAAGGCTGAGGATTTAGCACCAGACGCAAAACTGGTTTGTGTAGCGCCATCTCATCAATACCCACTTGGTGTGACCATGTCATTAGCACGTCGCTTACGTTTACTTGAATGGGCCTCACAGAAAGATGGCTGGGTAATTGAAGATGATTACGATAGTGAGTTTCGCTATAGCGGTCGCCCACTTGCTGCTTTACAAGGTTTGGACCGTGACAATCGTGTTGTATACATTGGCAGTTTTTCCAAGGTAATGTTTCCCAGTTTGCGCTTAGGATACATAGTAGTTCCCGAAGATTTAACTGATTCATTTCGCATGGCACGGGCGGCTCTTGATGATCATCCTAGTACAATTGCCCAACCTGCCTTGGCTAAATTTATCGAAGATGGCTATTTCACCGCTCATCTCCGCCGCATGAGAAAACTATATGATAACCGTCGGTGTAAGTTGTCAGAATTACTAGAAAAACATCTCGGCGAATATGTAACGATTGAATCTGCAGAAGCAGGCATGCATCTACTTATTCGATTTAACAAAAAACTGAAAAGCATGACAAGTGACATGAAGGCAACAGAACGCGCACAAGAAAGAGGTATTTCTGTCACTCCGTTATCGGCCTTCCATTACCTAGAAGATACAAATGACCACTATCATGGTTTGTTACTAGGATATGCAGCCGTGAAAGAGAATGATATAGAAAAAGCAGTATTGATACTTAAAGATGCAATTTTGGCTAAATAAAAAGCCCTGTATTCCTACAGGGCTCCTTATCACATAATAAATTAGGTATTAGTCACCTGTCCCAAATAAGTTTTTAAGCGCACCCTCGGCATCTTTGGTGATATCTTTGATGGCATCATCACCTAACACTTCCCCTGCTTGCTCTTGAAGCTGTTGCTCTACATTATTCAAATCAACACCACCCAAAGCATCTTCTATTAACTTTCCAGCACCAGAATTAGTTACACTGGCAGCTACATCTTTGAATAAATTATCCATAATATAGATGGCAGCCTCAGCAGCCAAAACACCACCTTCTTTTTTTCCAATATCTGTCAAATGAACATCTACTGAAGGTGCCTCCAGTTTTTTACCACCTAGAACATTTAGGCTTACCGCAGTTGAAACATTACGAATATAAACGTTCTCAATAATAAATTTTGGACCTTCAGAAGCTTCCTGTGAAGGTGCTGTTTCCGCAGATGAAGATGTCGTTTCGCCACCGGAAGAGCCTGATGTTTGTGACTGTAATTTATTGGCAAAAGACATGACATTCTCATGAATTGCATCAATGTTACTGCCACTTTCACCAAGTTCATAAATCACTGATGGTGTATCAACAACAATTTCATTAATTACAATCACATCACCTGTTACCGTGGTCGGATCCATCTTTAGAGAAACCAATCCCAAAGCGAGTGCATGGTCAGTTTCAAAACCTTCAGGGTTGGCAATATTCAACCCAGATAAACTTGCCTTTCCATTAGCAGGATCAATATTCGTCTCGTTCAAAGTCACAGAGGTTTGAGTAAGTTCTGTTCCTACAGTCTCTACAGCTTCCTTAACAAAAGCATCTAGATTAAATAAAATAAACGCAATGCCACCGATGAATGCGGCAACGATAAAAAGCACAACGAATAGTATAATACGCATGATTTTCTCCTGAAAAGGGAAGCTGAATGTCAATTCACTAATACTAATTTTATCATACGCAAAGTTTTTTAAAAGCGCCATTTCAATTTGCATATAAGATAGATCATTTTATTTCCAGTAACTTAGTGATTAGAATCCTAATGTTTCTAGTTTGAATCTACCTATAGTTTACGTTCAATCAGGTCACTGTCCCTTGACATATACCTAAGAGAATCTAAGTTAGGTTTATCAGGATTGCGGAGGAAAAGGGGCTCCACAATATTCATCACATCGGGTTACCGTTGGGGAACGGACCTGTGCTGAATGAAGTGAAATGAAAGTATTTGATAGGGACGCAGTTGGTAGATTAGCTGCGCAAGATGAATTAGACAGTGAAAAATCACTACGCAAAGATGAAACTTTGCGTAATGTTGACTCATCATCTCATCACATAGAAAAAGCAAATACAGCTTTTGGCCTTTCAATATTTTCCTGGGATACAAAAACAAACAAAGCTTATTTTGATGGTTGCTGGAAAGACCTACTGCAAGGCCATCAATTGAATGGCAACGATATCAGATCACTGCTTGATCTTGTTCATCCAGAAGACTATGGCGTTATTTATCTTGCTTTTTCGGACCTAACACATGGACGCGTTCATAAATTAGAACGCGAAGCCAGATTAGATATTACAGAAAGCGGCATTGAAAAATGGGTTCTTATTCGTGCCGAGTCTATACGAGATGAGCATGGTGATCCTATCGAAATTAATGGTGCCATCTTAGATATTACGAGCTACAAAACCACTGAACAACAAGCTGCGGAAATGATCCACCAAGATATGATGACAGGCTTACCAAACCGTCAACAAATCTTGACTCAGATTGAACAGAGCCAGAAGCAAAGCAGTAAACAAGATACGCCACAAAAAATGGATGTCGCTGTTCTTGATATTGATCGTTTTCGACTTATTAATGAAAGCCTTGGAGAATCTGCGGGAGATGAAGTCATTCGAATTGTTGGCGAACGCTTACGGCGTCAACTTCGCCGCGATGATTTTCTGGCTCGATTAGGTGGTGATCAATTTGCTTTTGCCATTTTATCTTCCCTACAAACAGATGATATTAAAATTAGTTCAAGACTTGAAAAAATTCGACAAGTTATTTCGGACCCAATTAATTTATCGGGCGAAGTCGCGAATCAAGACCCTATTACATTGGAAGTTAACATAGGCTTACGACGTAGTACGACGTCAGAAGACATAAGCGCTGAAAACTTATTACGTGACGCGTCTCTTGCATTACGCGAAGCAAAATCAAGCAATGCAGCAAATTTCGCAGAATTCCATAATGAGTTACATGAAAAACTTCTATCATCAGTTCGTTTCGAGAAAATCATCCGAACTGCACTTACAGAGGATTGGATCGAAGTTCATTACCAGCCCGTTATTGAATCTGTATCAGGAAAACCAACTGGCTTTGAAGCCTTAGTACGTATCAATCATCCTGATGAAGGCTTGATGCCACCCAATATATTTATTCCTGTTGCGGAAGAAACTGGCCTGATAAGAGAGCTAACGCGCACAGTCATTTCAAAGTCTTTGAAACAATTAGCCGTGTGGCGCGAAACAGTACCAAACATGCGCGATATGACAATGGCTATCAATTTATCGCCTGTACAGTTTGAAGATGATGAAATCATCAACGATTTAAAACTTGGTTTACACGAAACCGGGTTAATGGGAAATGATATTAAAATTGAAATCACAGAAAGCCTTTTGATTAAAAGCATGACAGAGACAGTAAAAATTCTTGATGCAATTAAGGAAATGGGTATTCAAATATGTATTGATGATTTCGGAACAGGCTATTCATCTTTATCTTATATCCGCAACTACAGCTTCGATACTTTAAAAATCGATAGATCTTTCATTGAACATGTCACACGTGAACCCAGAGATGCAGAACTTGTACGTTCAATTGTGCAAATGGGACAGAATGTCGGCATGAATATTGTGGTTGAAGGTGTTGAGGAACATGATCAACATGATTTACTTAAAGAACTAGGCTGCCATTTTGTACAAGGATTCCTTGTTGCAAAACCCCTTCCTGCAGAACAGATTGGGGAGTGGTTATTGGAAAACAACCACGTCTAGGCTTTCTTACATCTCTTGATGAACTATTTTTCATTTTATTAATGACCGATAATCGATCTTTCCACTCAAGACCTGAAACAACATTAAACGTAACGCGCGGCACCAGACGCTTACTCGCACAGCTTGGATTTCATGCGATAACCGAGTTATCCCTCAAAAACGGTAGACGTGTTGATCTAATTGGTCTTAATGACAAAGGGAAAATCATCATTGTAGAAGTAAAATCTTCCAAGGAGGATTTTCAAGTTGATGAGAAATGGGAAGAATATCTCCCTTTTTGTGACCAATTTTATTTTGCTGTCAGTTCAGAATTCCCAACAGATCTACTTCCGCCAGATACAGGATTTATTGTCGCTGATGCCTACGGTGCAGAAATTATCAGGGAAGCAACGAATGGTGACTTGAACCCAGCAAGACGAAAAGCGCTCACCATCAGAATCGCACGTATGGCTGCGAAAAAAGTGACCTATATAGAAGATTCCGACTTTCGTTTACCCGATTAGTTATTCATTTTTGCAATTGTACTTGTCGTTGATTGTCCTTCAACCAAGTTTGCTAAGACAACTTCACCGCCCCAGCTTTGAACATCCGTAGCGCCAACAACAGTTTCCACTGTATAATCGGCACCTTTAACCAAGACATCCGGTTTGATCGAGCGAATAAGTTCAATTGGCGTCTCTTCACTAAATATGACAACCATAGCAACCTTGGCCAACGAAGCCAAAACCGTCGCGCGGCTCACTTCATTTTGAATCGGACGGTTTTCACCTTTTAACCGCTTAACGGAGCTATCACTATTTAAGCCAAGAATTAATCGGTCACAATTCACCGAAGCTTGTTCAATTAAAGATATATGACCGGGATGCAATAAGTCGAAACATCCATTTGTAAAACCAACTTTTAATCCCTTTTGTCGCCAACGTTGAGCACGATTAACAGCTGTATCCAAGGAGACAACCTTGCCTTCTCCTTCTTGCCATGAACCACTATGGGCAGAAGACAAAATTTCGTCTGGATAAGCCACAGCAGTACCAACTTTTGCAACGACAATACCCGCAGCAACGTTGGAAAGCCATGCGGCTTCTTCCATTGTCATCCCCGCGGCAATTCCCGCAGCAAAGGTTGCAATAACGGTATCTCCAGCACCAGCAACATCAAATACTTCCATAGCACGAGCATTTAAGTGATGAGGTTCACGATCTTTATAAATCAAGCTCATACCTTGTTCTGAGCGAGTTGCCAATACACCGGCAATAGCACAATTTTCTATCAAGTATTCGCAAGCATTAATAACTTCTTCATCACTGCCAACTGACATTTTTGAAGCTTGCGCCAATTCCTGTCGATTAGGGGTCAAAACAGAAGCACCAGCATAACAGCTAAAATCATCCCCCTTTGGGTCTACAATTACTGGAACATTCGCATTATTAGCTCTTTTAATAATTGCCTGAATAAGGTTTTCACTCAGCACGCCTTTCCCATAATCGGAAAGAATTAAAGCACCAACTTCTGATAACTGCTGCTCAACTTGAGTCAGAATATTCTTTTCCACCTCTCCTGAGATAGATTCAACTTTTTCCCAATCTGCACGAAGTAATTGTTGTCCGCCCGCAACAAAGCGAGTTTTTATAATAGTTGGACGATCTTCTAGTTTCATTAGATTAGCTGTCACGCCATTATGGCTTTCTAACAAATGCTCTAATTCTCGTGCAGGGGCATCATCACCACAAACAGATACCAAATTTGTTGAAACCGACAATGCAGAAAGATTGCGTGCAACATTTCCAGCACCACCAAGATGAGCCTCTTCACGCGAAACATGTAACACAGGAATAGGCGCTTCAGGAGAAACACGCGCCACAGCGCCTTCACAAAAACGATCTAACATGACATCTCCGACACATAAAACACGCGCAGATTTTAGACGTTCCAAATATTGGGAAATATCCTGCCCTGTGACTTCCATTTTGCTTTCCTGCATTTTAAATAATGATGTGTTGAAGCTACATGATTTCAAGCACTTTTGACCAGATTTATTTCCAGCTTTGCTCTTTATAGTAACGTAACGCACCGGGATGAAAGGGTAGTGAGACGTCCTCACGTAACATATATTGGCGCCCCAATCCAGCCAATGCGGGATGCATTTTCTTCAACTGATCTAAGTTTTCAAAAACCGTCTTAACAAGCTTATAAACGATTCTTTCATCCATATCTGCATAAGTAATTAAACCAGATCCAACCGTTAAGACACCTGTATGCCCTTTTAGCACTTTATCCATTTCAGACGCTAATATCGTATAGGAATAGAAACCATACTTCCCCACTAATTCGCCAATTAACTCTTTACTAAAAGGGATAGATCGAAGGCTGCATTCATTTAACGCATTTACAATAGATGCGTTTGCGAAAGAAGTCACAAACGGAATCGCATCCACCTCGCCAGCACAGAGTGCCTTAATTTGCTTCAAAATATTTTGTTCGGTCGTGATGGCAAAATCATCCATCGACCAATTTTTCTGTTTAAGTAGCAACTCAAATGTTTCACGCGCTGCTGTACCATTCGGACCAAGTTGTAATTTTTTGTTCTTTAGGTCTTCAAAAACCTGAAAAAAACTATCGTCCCTTACAAGAACCATTACAACTTCTTCATGCAATCCGAAAACGCGACGTAATTCCTCTCTTGGTCCGTCCGGAAAATCCTCTTCGGAACTACCTGTATATCCCTGTTCCTGCCAATCAGCTTCAAGGATTGCGAAATTCACCCCTGATTCATCTAAGTCATATATATTCTGTAAAGATGTCCCGGGTAACGCTTTACAGCCTCGCGTTCTTACCTCTGCAATATTCTTAAATAAATAACAGATCGACCCTCCAATAGCGTAACTGGTTCTATTATAATCACCAGTTCCAATGAGATAAGCAGAATTATTAGTTGCACTACCCTCTTGAGCATAAGCCTTTAAAGGCAACAAAATGATCAACAGAAGCATGGTCAACATCTGTTGCTTGAAATTTCTTTGCGTCTTTGTTCGAAGGGGATTGAACAAATCTCTTATTCCTTAATCTTCTAAGGCTTTGGCCTGCGTTCAGTATATTGCCAATATATCTTAAAATGTTTAGCTTAAAGCAACCTTAAACATTCCTAAGAAAGTATCTGTAATGGACTTACGCGCTCATATTCGTACTGTGCCTGATTTTCCTAAACCAGGGATTCTCTTCTATGACATCTCAACTATTCTAGCCAATGCGGATGCTTGGAAAGCATGCGTGGCACAATTAAAGGAAATCATAGAACCGATCAAACCCGATTTATTAATTGGTATTGAATCCCGTGGCTTCTTACCTGCAGCTCCTTTGGCATTAGAACTTGGTATTGGTTTCACGATGGTACGAAAGAAGGGTAAATTACCCGGTCAAACCATTGGTCACGAATACGAACTGGAATATGGTACCGATACAGTTGAAATTCAAGCAGACGCCATCGAGAAAGGCCAGCGTGTCGTGATCCTTGACGATTTACTCGCAACAGGCGGCACAATGCGCGCGGCGATTGATCTTGCAACTAAAGTCGGTGCGGATGTTGCTGCATGTGCATGTATTATTGAATTAGAAGGCTTAGGTGGACGGGACGAAATGAACGCCCCGTGCCATAGTCTTGTTCAATACGAGGTCTAGATTTTAAAGTGAAAATTGGGCGAGGCCATTTTTCGCTTCGCCCCCAAGAGCTTCTGCCAAAGCTAACAATTTCTCATCATGTCCCCGCCACGCAAGGAATGACAAACCAACAGGGCGACGATTAACGCGCCCCAATGGGATTGTGATCTGTGGTGTCCCCGTGATTCCAGATAGACAAGTCATACGTAAAGAAGCAAATCTGTAAGCTTCCATCTCTTCAACAGGCAAATCTCTTAATGGCGCTGGTTCATGTGAGGATGGAAAGACTAATATTGTACCGTCTCCAATAATCTTTTTTAAATTATTAGCAACTTCGGCACGTACCTCTTCACCTGCTTTCCATTCAGCTTCAGTTACTGTCCGCGCCCATTCCATACGGCCAGCGACACCGTCACTAAAGGTTGGTTTTTCCTTTTCTACCCAATCCTTATGTGTTTGCCAGATTTCCCAACCTTGCACATGCCGGTTTGAGTTAAACCAATCTTCTATGGTTTCATTGGGACCAGTAAGTTCGACCTCTTCTATATCCCCAAAAATTTCAGCAATCACTTCCAATTTGGGAAGTAACTCTTTAACCACAGCCGAAGATGCTTGATCCCAAATTTCTTTTGGGGCAAGAAATTTAAGATCTTTGGAAGGCGTGTCCCAATCATCAAACAACACCTGACCAACACGACGCAACAATTTGGGATCACGAGCAAACCAGCCGATAGTATCAAACCCCGGCGCCAAAGGAAGGATACCCTCCAACGGAATACGGTTATGTGTTGGCCTTAATCCATATAGTCCGCAATGACTGGATGGAATGCGCACACTGCCACTGGTATCTGAACCAAGAGCAAAATCAACCAAACCACCGGCGACTGCCGAAGCGGAACCACTGCTTGATCCACCCGGGTCGCAATCCAGTGCATTTGGGTTAATCGGCGTTCCATAATGTGAATTATGGCCTATCAAGGAAAATGCCATCTCAACTGTATGGGTAGCCCCCCGGCCTTTAGCACCAGCCGCCAGAAGCTTTTCGATAACTGGTGCATTCTGCATTGCTGCTTCATGAGTACGTAACCAATCTGGATTACCAAAGGAGTTTTTATGACCTGCCATATGAAAGATATCTTTCACAGCAAATGTCATCCCATTAAGCTTCCCCTCGCCTGTGGCATCTGCCTGCCATTCTTCACGAATAAATGCATTAAATGGATCATTCATGACCTTAATATCTCTCTGTTCTAAAATTTATTGTAAATTAACGTTCACGTAATGCGTTTTCTTTGGCTTTAAGAATAGGCTTTAACAGATAATCTAATACGGTCTTGCGACCTGTCAAAATATCCACTGTTGTTGTCATACCTGTTCTAATCGGCTTATCTTCACCCAGATTATTTTGGTCCGTCCGCAAACGAATTCGATAGTAAGTTTCACCTTGTTCATCCGTAATCGTATCCGGGCTAATATCGGTCAAAGTTGCATCCAAACCACCATGGATAGAAAAATCATAAGCAGAGACTTTTACCACAGCTGGTAATCCAGGCCATAGTTGGGCACGATCTGAAGGTTGAATACGCGCCTCAACCAACAACGTATCTTCCAAAGGAACGATTTCAACCAAATCATCCCCAGGGCCCACCACGCCACCAATTGTATTCTTAAGCACCTGTTTCACCACCCCATGTACGGGCGAACGCACATCTGTGCGGACCGCACGATCCACACCAGCGGAAATATCTTCCAGCAAACGCGCCGCATCCACTTGAACAAGGTTCAATTGTTCTTGAGCTTCTGTTTGAAAAGTTAACTCTTTTTCACCTATACGTTCTTCAGCTTCACGTTTTTGAGTTTGAATACGTGGAATCGCCCCACGATTAGCGTCAATTTCCTGATCGATTTCTGCAAGCTTCTGTTGTACACGCAACAAATCAAGACGCGGAGAAGCACCAACATCCACCAATGGCTTCACAAGATCATATTCTTCCTGTGTCACCTTCCGTGTTTTTTGCAATTGAGTAAACTTATTGTCGATCTCTTTTAATTCTTGATCTTTTTGCTCAACTTGGTTGCGCAACAAGCTTAATTGATTTTCTTGCTGACTACGACGTGCCTGAAAAAGCAGTTCTTCTTGTCGTGCAATCTCTGGCGCATTCACCCGAACTTCATCAGGAAATTGAATATTGTTATTTCCATTGATTTCCGCGACAAGACGCGCAGCCTGCGCGGTGAGGTTTAAATACTGTTTTCTCTTTTCCCCAAGTGCAGCTTCCGCAACTTTATTCTCAATCCGCAATAATACTTGGCCTTGTTCAACAACCATACCTTCACTGATAAGAATATTCGAAATAATGCCACCCTCTAAATGCTGAACGATCTTGGTTTGGCCAGTTGGTATAATCTTTCCTTCGCCACGAGTTACCTCATCAAGTTCGGCATTATAAGCCCATATAATAAAACAAACAAAAAAGGTAAAAATCGACAATAACATGACATGGGCGACACGACTGGCACCACGGTTTGCCAGTGGCCCCATCTCGCTATCGGCAATATCTCTTTCCCAGCTTCTTCTAATAGACATAGTTTTACGTCCTCTTAATCTTTAGCTGTTTGAATGCGACCGCTGGCCAAAGCTTCCATAACAGCTTCTTTTGGCCCATCCGCAACAACAATACCGCCATCCATTACAATTAGCCGATCAACCAAAGTCATTAATGATCCGCGATGCGTGACCAAAACCAGCGTTTTATTGCCTATTACTGTCCCAAGACGCGACTTAAATCTACTTTCAGAAGTATTATCCATGGAACTTGTTGGTTCATCCATAACAAGGATAGGTGGATCAAGTAATAATGCACGGGCGACCGCAACAGCTTGACGTTGACCACCAGATAAATTCGCGCCTCTCTCCCCAACAGGCATATCTAGTCCCATCGGATGTTTGGAGGCAAATTCTTCAACCCCAGCAATACGAGCTGCACGAATGATTGCTGCGTCATCAACATAAGGCGCGCCAAGCGCGATGTTTTCTTTTACGGACCCAAAGAATAAATACACATCTTGTGGAACCACACCGATATTACGACGTAAATCTGCCGGATCAACCTGACGGGTATCCGTGCCATCGATCATCACTGACCCTGCAGTCGGGTCATGCAAACCAAGCATCAGGCGTTCAACAGTACTTTTACCAGATCCAATTCGACCAATGATACCAACTTTTTCGCCAGCTTGAATATCAAAACTAACGTTGCGCAAGGCTTCCGTTTGGGCCTCTGGATAAGTAAACCCGACATTTTTATATTCAATATGTCCTGTGAATGTCGGACGATGTACAAATGTGCGACCTTGTGGACGTTCAACAGGTGTCTGCATCATATCATCAAGTGCAGACAATGCCTGTTTTGCCTGATGGAAACGCGTTGCTATCCCTGCAATTTGTCCGAGAGGTGCCAAAGCACGACCTGACAAAATAGTACAAGCGACCAAGGCCCCAACTGTTAAATCACCATTTTGAATTAGGTAAACACCAACTACGACAACCCCGACCGTAACCATCTGCATGGACATACCGGAAAAATTCATGGCCAATTGAGCCCAACGTGTCGTTAACATGGAAGAGCGGGCTGTCCGGCTTGTAAACACTTCCCAAGCACGTTGCATACGACTTTCAGCCGCAGCCAGTTTAATGGTCTCAATACCTGTAATTGCTTCCACCAATATTGCGTGTTTTTGTTGAGCTTCTTGATGTGTATCTTTCATCACCTTTTTCATTGGCATTTGCATCAACAAACCCACCAAGGCAACAATGATTACGATCGACGCGGGTACCATTACTATAAAACCACCGCCAATCACATAAATGATTGTCAGGAAAAGCAATATGAATGGTAAGTCAATCAGCGTTACCAGAGTACTGGAGGTAAAGAATTCTCGAAGAGATTCAAATTCCCGCATGGAATTGGCAAGTGCCCCTGCTGATTGCGGCCGATCCGCCATTTTCATACCAAGCATTTGTTGGAATAAACGCGCAGCAATGCGCGTATCAGCCGTCTTCCCAGCGACATCCACGAGATATCCCCTAAGAAGCTTTAGAATAAAATCAAAGCCAAACACCATTGTAACACCGATTGCCAAGACCCATAAGGTTTCTTCAGCAAAGTTCGGGACAACCCGATCATACACATTCATCACAAAAAGCGGACTTGCAATCGCGAAACAGTTGATCAACAGAGCAGCCATCATCACTTCCAGATAAAGGCGCCAGGAAGACATAATATTTCCCCAGAACCAATCCTTCGGGTTTTCAACCTTTTCTTCTTTTGCACGGGCATCAAATTGAAATTCAGGTCGCGCAAAAAGGGTGTAACCAATATAATTTTCTTTTAGTTCTTCGAAACTAACTACTTTGGTTCCTGCCCCCATCTCCGGCAACAAGATCGTTGCCTTTCCACCAGAAGAAATTTCCGTTAAAACAGCAGCACGCTGCTCCTTTAACAATAGGACACACGGTAAGGTCAGACGACTAATTGCATCTAAATTCTGTTTCTGAAGCCTTGCTGTAATACCCGCTCGCTCTGCTGCACGAATAAACAAATCCGGCGTCATATGCCCTTCTTCTTCAAGGGGAAGGCCTGCCGTTAAAGCATTTGCAGAAATAGGCCGATCTTGAAGTGTACATAGAATGGTCAGACATCCCAACAAAGGATCATCATTTTGCCCTGTATTGGGTTTAATATGCCAACGTGGACTTGCCCGACGTTCGCCGTTTCTGCGTTCCTCATCCGGTTTTTTTTGTGCAGCTGTTTTAGTCCCAATCTTAGAGAACTCATCGCTTGTTGCGTTTTCCGCAACAGCTTCTTTTTCATCATTCTTCCGTGCAAAAGCTGCTTTACGAGCCTTTTTCATAACACGTGGTTGAGCATCTTCCTGAGATGAACTCTTCTTATCCAGCTTCGAATGTTTATCATCCGATTGTGTGTTTATCTTTTTGGCTGCGCTGAAATCAATTTCTTCATCCTCGGTCTCTATCTTCGTCAATTGCTCGATTTCAGTTGTTGACGCCGTCTTTGCCGCCGCAAAATCGATCTCCTCATCATCTTCCTCAAGATCAGATGAGATCCCAGTTCTTTCAGCAGCTTCCTCTAACGGTTTTTCTGCATCTAAAAGTGCTGGGGTTTCTTCTTGTGCGGCTTTGGAATCTAATATGGCTTGACGAATTTTAAGTAAGACTTCCTCGCCACTTTCTTCATGGCTTCCAGCCCCAGTGTTCACAAGCTCTTCTGTCGCTTTGACAGTGTCCTTGCCTGTTTCTTGATCTACTGTATTCTCTTTATCCGTCATATTATCTATCACATTAGAATTTATTAGATAGGCATTGGTTTTCATGGAGAAAACTATACCTAATCGGTTTCAGTTTCCACTTATTCGCATCCGAAAGCAACATTAGAAGAGTGTCACATCCGAAAACCCATCGAATTTTACTTAAAATTCATATTTTGCCTTAAGAAAAATGGCACCTCTCAAATACGAGAGGTGCCATTCACTCCGATCCATTCTACCTGAGGGGCTATTAAGAGGTAGGTGGTTCTTCGGAACTTTCGATGTTAACAGCCGTATCAAGACCTTCAACGAGAACAACATCAGCGTCATTAGCGCCACGCTCCTCTTCGCCCTCACCCTTGAATAGGTCGTCTTTCATGTCCATCAATTCTTCAGCACTTAAGGCGCCGCTATCATCGGTATCTGCATCATATTCGGAAACATTCTCTTCTCCAAAAATTGATGCATCCACATCAACAAGTTTTAATGCATCGCCATTATCGCCAAGCTTGATGATTGTATCATTACCATCTGCAAAGATATCCATATCGTCACGACCATAACCACTGATGATTAATTGATCTGTACCGGCTTCAAAATCATGGATAGTATCCACACCATCGCCTTCTGCGAAGAAGAATAAGTCTTGCTGGTCATCACCATCTCCACCTTCTTCACCACCCCAAAGCTGATCACCGCCTTCGAAATCGATTTCAACATTTTCATCAACTTCAACAGTCACAACAGCGTCATCATAGTCTCTATCGCCGCCACCTTTCAGATCTTCGAAGCCAAGTTCACCATCTTCATCAATTTGAACATGGACAATACCATCCGGGTTCATCTCAGCAGGTCCATCGAAGTAAGCAGGTTCACTACGTCCTTTCAAGACATCACCATCTGGATCAACAACAACCCATTCATCTTGAGCATTTTTCTGGAAGGTAACCTCCATACCATCTTCAAGATCATTGTTGCGGCGATCGCCATCCGGGATCAGGAAGAAACCGATATCATCAGCTGTTTTACCAGCAGGGATTTCAATTTCGTATTCTTCGCCTTGTGCTGTTTCGTTTCTTAAATCTTTCCAGATCAAGACGCCTTCAGTAGGTTCGCCATTCTCATCCTTCACATAATAACCGAAGCTATTATGATAACCGGCACGAGAACTTTCAAATGTCACCGTAACTGTTTCGGACACTTCAACTTGAGCTTTACCATCATCTGTACCACCCGCGATGAAGTCAGATCCAGCACCGCCTGCGATCGTATCATCGTTCGCACCACCAGTGATAATATCATCACCTAGGTTACCAGAAATATGATCTTCGCCAGCACCGCCATGTAGACTGTCATCAAAACTTGCAGGATCTTTCCAATCAAAGTCAATGTTTGTGATCCAGTAATCAGAACTATCTCTCGTGGTTTCCTGACCGCCAGAATATTCTGTTGCAGTGAATACCAATTGGTCAAATCCATCAGGAATATTGATATTAAGTTCAGTCTGGTTATTACCTTGTGTCGCGGTAAAGGTACCTTCACCGACAACTTCGCCATCTTTCATCGCAACCCATTTACCTTGTTCATGGGCTTCACTGCGACCTTCATGACGGTTACCTTCATTTCTATAAAGGTTAGAGATACCAACCGTTGCAGAACTCACATCCTGATCAAACGATACAGACAATTCTTCAGAAACATCATTCTCTTTGTCATAACCCAACTGACCATTTACACCAGCACTTGGGGTGCCAATAACGGCAAAAGCTTTACCGGCACGAGAATTACCTGTGGAAATTTGTGCATCTTGTAAGCCACCCTCACCATCAGATGTCTTCGCAGTTACAGTGAAGCCCATATCAGTGTCACGTACATTTTCCCAAGTGATGGAACCGCCATCACCTTCGATATATGTACCGCCGTCACCGATGATTGTATCGTCACCCGCATTACCAGCAATATAATCATTACCGGAACCACCAGTCAGAACATCATTACCAGCACCAACTTCGTTAGCAACATCAACATGAATTGTCGCAACTGTCACTGCAACATCATCATCTGTTGCGCCAGCAACTTCACCATCAGCCTCGCTATCTGTCGCTGTCGCTGTTACTGTTATATCAAAGTTTGCAGTACCCGTTGGAACACTTAATTCAAGACCATCCAATTGATCCGGTGCCAGATCGTATTCTGTGGCGCCTGTGAATTCCTCACCAGCAGCATTGGTTAAGACTGCATTTGTATTGAAGCCGGATAAGTTAATGGACAATGTCTCAGACGTATCTGTATCTTTCAAATATGCCTCTACATTCAAGCTTGTAGTCGCCATACCTTCATATACGTCGCCATAAATTGCATCATTACCCGCACCGCCATCGATCGTATCATCGCCAGCTCCACCAAGGATACGGTCATCGCCATCTGTTCCAACAAGAACATCATCCGTGCCCGCATCACCTGTCGCTGTTACATTTTCATCAACAGATACTGTTGGCTGATCAGCAACCGCATTCACATTCACTTGAAGTTGTGCAGTTGTGCTATTTGTCTCAACAGCCTTCGTTTCAGGATCAACATCCTGGCTGTTAACTGTGACGGTTAATGTCATATCTTCGGCACTATGTTCTGCAGGTGTCAGTGTAATACCATCGATATCATCAGGTGATACTGTCCAGATACCTGTATCTTCATCATAGTCACCTGCAGATAGTTCAGCGCCCTCAGGCAGACCTGAAATTTGATAATTCACAATACTTTCAGAACCATCTGTATCAGTGACAGTTGCAGAGATGTCCAACTCAATTGGTGTGTCTTCATCTGTATTAATAATGTTATCTGGCTCAACACTACGCTCAAAGCTAATAGAGTTGATCAAATAGTCATCATTGCGATCCGTGCCTGCATGGAAGACGATTTCATCAAAATCAGAACCATTGGTCGGTGCTAATGTCACAGCCTCGTCAATACGATCCGTCACACCACGGAAAGTAACTTCACCAACTTTCACGCCATCTTTGTAGAATTCTACGGTCGCATCTTCTGTACGATTTTGCCATGCCATGGACACATCAACAGAGGAAACATCTTGATCAAACTCTACAGAGATACTTTCAGAGCCATTTTCATTACTTCCAAGTTCCGAACCATGACCAGAAGCACGTCCAACCACACCAAAACCTGTATGTGCTGGATGCGCATTAATACTGATTTCACCATCAGATCCATCGATATTCTTCGCAGATACTGTAAATCCTTGATCCGCATCCGTATCTTTCACATTGCTGATATCAATTGTGACAGTCTCAACCGCAGTAGCCTCGACTGACAATGTAGGCGTATCCGCAACAGCATGAACTTCAACAGTCATCGTTTCTGCTTCTGTAGAAGCTGTAGTCACATCACCTGTCTCAGGATCGATTTCCTTACTATGCGCAACAACAGACAGGGCCATATCCGCACCACTATCCACAGGCGGAGTGATACTTAGCCCATCAATGTCATCCGCGTCCACGGACCAGCTATTTGTTGCTTCGTCATAAGTACCTGCAGATAAAGTTGCACCAGATGGCACACCTGTGATTGTGATGCCCGTTACTTCACCACCATCAGCAGCTTCGGCAGTGATATCCAAGGCAATGCCTGTATCTTCGTAACCGGAAGCATTCTCAACATCAAGATCAGCTGCGTCTGCAACCGCATCAACAGTCACATTCAGTTGCGTTTTGGAAACATTGGTAGAAGTCTCACCAGTTTCACTATCTGTATCTGTTGCAATAGCACCGATTGTTAATGCGAAATCCTCTGCACTATCTAATGGAGGTGTAATTGTTACACCATCAGCAACCTCAGCAGGGCTCAACGTCCACACACCGTCGACAAGCTCACCTGCAGATAGAGTTGCTCCCAAAGGAATGTCTTCTATCGTATAAGATGTAATTACTTCTGATCCATCTGTATCGGTCACAACAGCAGAGAAATCCAACTCGATGGCTGTATCTTCGTCTCCAGACGCATTATTAACCGTTAAGTCTGGTGCGTCGGCAACTGCATCAACATTTACATTCGCATCAACTTTTGCCGTAGATGTCTCCTCACCTGTCAACAAGTTAACGACATTCGCAGAAACATCTAAATTCATAACACTATCGTCATCTGACGGCGGTGTAATCGTCAAACCATCCATTTGATCTGCGGTAAATGTTACAGAACCATCTGCATTCACTTCACCTGTTTTATTAAACAAAGCACCATCTGGAATATCGTAGAAGGTATAAGAGGTAACTTCAGCAGCGCCTGTATCAGTGGTTAATGTTGCAGAAACATCAATTGCAATAGCTTGATCTTCATCACCTTGCATCAAACCAACATTCACTGTTGCACTTACATCAACAGCAGGGCCATCAAATTCGATATCTTCCCAATCCTTAACGGTGAGGCCTATTGCATCAAAGGTTTCTGATGGTCCATCAGAACTGGAGGCATCGCTGTTATCCTGAATGAATTTTTTCAATGCGATAAGATCAGCGACAATTGCCGGATCAGATAAATCATCTGCGGAATATGTCACCACCAAAGTATCAACATTCGAGCCACCAGCGTAGACTTCACCAGCACCACCTTCACCAATCGTAAAGTGACCTGTATCATCACCGCTACCTGCATCGACAGTATCAATACCTGCGCCACCATCAAGTGTATCCTCGCCTGTACCGCCTTCTAAAATGTCATTTCCAGCATTACCGGAAATATCATCATCGCCTGCACCGCCAAGAAGAGTATCATCACCCGCTACTTCATAGCCACGTAAAGAAACGCTATCAATCAAAGCACCATAGCTATCGCTTAATCCTGTACCAGAGAAAACAAGGTTATAGTCACCAGCCTCAATTCCCTCAATATCGAAGGAAGCATCTTGCCAACCCTTTTCAACATCCTCAAAGGATTCAGACCAAACTACTTCACCATTTGAATTCACTAAAGAAACAGAGAAATCGCTTGTTTCCTCGGCATCCAATGCACCTTTATCGCGACCAGAATATTGGAATGCCAATACAAAGCTACCAGCTGTTAAAGCCACTGCTTGTTGCACAGTAGAATTATAATGTGCATCCAACTCAAGGAAGCTATCATCAGAGGCAGGTGTCCCACCATGACCACGGTCCTGAATTTCAATATGACCTTCTGTCGCTGTCCAACCTTCAATATTTTTGAAAGTACTCCAGCTACCCGGTGTATCAGCTTCAAATTCGCCGTTCACAATCAGGTTCTCACCCAATCCAAGCTCGCCATCACCAATCAGAACATCATCACCCTCGTTACCTTCGATATGGTCATCACCGGCACCGCCTGTAATTGTATCGTCACCATAGCCTGTCATATGCGATACATCGACACTGATCGTTGCAACTTCTTCTGCAACATCGTCCGATGCATCCGCCACTTCGCCCTCAGCTTCACTATCGGTCGCAGTCGCGGTAACCGTAATGTCAAAGTTAGCCGTATCAGTCGGCACACTTAGCTCTAGTCCTTCAAGTTGATCAGCCGTGAGGTCGTATTCCGTTGCACCTGTGAATGTTTCACCAGCCGCATTGGTCAAAACTGCATCAATACCAAACCCGGATAGCGTAATAGACAACGTTTCTGATAAATCTGTATCATTCAACGATGCTGCAATATCCAAGCTGGTTTTTGCCATACCTTCGAAACTATCACCGATTAAGGTATCATTACCTGCACCGCCATTGATTTCATCATTACCAGCCCCACCTGTGATACGATCATCACCGCTTGTACCAGTCAATGTCAAATCATCACCAGTATCCCCAACAGCTGTCACATCTTCATCAACGGTTAAGTTTGGTGTATCCGCCACCGCATTCACAGTGACTGTAACAGTTTGTGCTTCAGAGGTTGCTGTTGAAGCTTCCCCACCATCAGGGTCCGATTTAGACGTATGCACGACAACAGATAGATCAAAGTCTACACCACTATCTGCTGGTGGTGTAATCTTAAGACCGGACACATCTGTAAAGGTAATGGAACCATCAGGGTTCTCGGTACCCGCAATATTAAACGAAGCACCTGCTGGGATATCGGAGACCGTATAACCCGTAACAACAGAACCATCATCTGTAGTTGCATCAATATCCAAGGCAATCGCTGTATCTTCATTGCCAGAAACATTCTCAACATCAAGATCAGCCGCTTCTGCAACCGCATCAACAGTCACTTTGATCTGACCAGAAGAAGTCGCTGTAGAGGTCTCACCTGTTTCTGTATCTTTATCCGTTGTGGTCGCTGTCACATTCAAGGTGAAATCAGCGGCACTGTCGGCAGCAGGGGTTACTGACACACCTTCGGCCACTTCTGCAGGGGTCAATGTCCAAGTATCTGTATCGGCATTATAAGTACCTGCAGATAAGCTTGCACCAGATGGCACACCTGCAATGCTGTAAGACGTAATCTCTTCAGAACCATCTGTATCTGTTACAACCGCAGAGAAGTCCAGATCAATCGCTGTATCTTCATTACCAGACGCATCATTCACACTTAGGTTTGGCTTATCCGCAACCGCATTCACGGCAACAGTAGCCGTTTCTGAACCTGTCGATGTCACTTCATCAGTAAGTAAGTTGGTTACATTGGCAACCACAGACATATTAAAATCATCAGCACTATCTGCAGGCGGGGTAATTTTCAAACCTGCAATATCAGCGGCATCAACAGTCCACGTTTCTGCAACCACATCGTAGGTACCAGCAGAAAAACTTGCACCAGAAGGAACATCAGAGAAAGTATAGGAAGAAATCTCGGCAGCACCACTATCTACAGACAATGTCGCAGACACATCTACAGCAATAGCTTCATCCTCATTACCTTGTATCAAACCAACATTTACAGTTGCACTGACATCGATAGCAGGGCCATCAAATTCAACATCCTCCCAATCCTGAACCGTCAGACCAATTGCATCAAATGTTTGTGACGGCCCATCTGTACTTGAGGCATCACTATTTGCCTCGATGAAGCTTTTCAAAGCCACCATATCAGCAACGATTGCCGAATCAGCAAGATCATCAGCAGAATAAGAAACAGTTAATGTATCCGTACCTGAACCACCCTTATACACCTCACCAGCATTATCTTCACCGCCAGTAATGCCTCCCTCACCAATTGTGAAACGGCCAATATCGTCGCCTGAACCACCATCAATTAAATCAATACCGATACCGCCATCTAAATCATCGCTATTAGCACCACCAAATAGGCCATCAGCGCCTTCGCCGCCTTCGATAACATCATCACCTTCATTTCCTTGGATAGCATCAGAACCTGCACCACCATAAATGGTGTCACTACCTTCATTACCAAAGATGACATCATCACCACCTTCACCATAAACCGTATCATCACCTGCGCCAGCCTGAATAATATCATCACCAGCAACAGCTTCATTAATTGTCACAGGTAAGGTATTTTCAATTGTACCTGGAATATTAGGCGCATCCACAGAGAAGCCTATTTCAATTTCATTGATACCTTCTTCGGCTAAGAAAGTTACATTACCAATTTGGTCACCCGTCACCAACCAGCGACCATCCGGTTGCTGAACAGCAGGCTCACCCGCACTCACACCCTCTGGCAAAGTCAACAAGAAAGTAACATCCGGCGAGTTCAAATTCGCATCAACATCAACATCCGTCGATCCATCAGACTGAACAGTAGAGGTTGTAATTGTGTAAACAGTGGATACATCCAGCGTAAATTCAGAACCAGAACCAGCATCACCATAAATCACATCATCATACGCGCTACCCTTCATAGTGTCGGCACCACCGCCACCACGAAGTGTTACAGCCTCTGCAAAAGCAGAAGCATCAAAGAATTCATCACCAGAAAATTTCGGATCAAATGCAGGCGGCTCGCCCAAATCAAGATCAAGTGCATAAGTTAGAACTGGAGGCTCGGAAAGATCGGTAAAACCACCATCTGGGCCACCACCAGTACCAGTACCAGCACCATCATCATCATCCAAACCACCTAAAGGGGGAGTTGGGTCTGGCGCACCCGCCCCAACAGCATTATCATCAACGCGCTCAAAACCTTCAAGTGCTTCTACAGCGTCAGCAAATCTGGAACCATAACTCGTGACAGGGGAACCTGCAGATTCGCCAGATGCCGTATCAATACCCTGCAAAGCATCTGCCAATGCATCCAAATCGGCCGTTGATTCAATCAACTCCTCTGCGGACATAGTGCCACCATCTGCAAGAAGCAAAATCGGAGGCTCCTCAGAGAAAGCCGCATCCACAAGAGAATTTAATATAATTTGGGAACCGTCAGCAAATGTAATAATGATATCATCATCAGTTTGCTCAACTTCCACATCACCCAAAGAGAAGGTCAAACGCAATGGCTGACCAGGCTCAACTTGATATTCCGCGACTTCCCCACCAGATGGTTGCTCAAGAACGATTGCACGCTCCGCCAACTCAGCTGTTTCCGCAGTCACATTAAAAACAGAACCGTCATTACCTGTAATATCAGACATTCTCTTTTACCTCTTTAAACAATGTCGCTTAGCAGCCCGCCCACCATATCTCACGACATATCAGCAACCCAACACAGATCACCACATATTAGAATTCAGCTTCAAGATATAGGATAAGATATATATTTCAACAAAAAATTATTAAAATTTATTTAAAATTTTATATATTTAAAATATTAATATAAAACAATGACTTAAATACACTCAGCAAGAAATGAAACCACTTGGATTTAAAAATTTTCAGGAAATACGCGTCAAAACCCCAAAAAAAATGAGCCCTAGCCATGAAGAATCACTTAGAACGCGCTTTCATCCTCAGCATATAATTCAAGTATGGCACCATCAGCCCCCTCAACACCACTTGCCTGAACTTGATCAGTTCCAGCATCAAATGCGGCGTAATCTACAACGGGCACATCCTGCTCCAGCTCACCAAATTCAACAGGATCACTTGTCGGAGCCACTTCCCCATCAGATGCACTTACAACTCGCTCTGACACTGGCGCAACCTCTTCTTTAACCTTAGAGGTAGGATCCAATGTTAAAGGCTCCTCCAATTCAAAAACCTCCAAATCCATAGCATTAGGATCAAGCACATCCCCTTCGATCTCTTCTAGCTCCACCGGGTCAAGAATTGGCGCATCCAAGCCCCCTATTTCCTCACCCAAAACCGGATCAATATTGATGCTTTGCGCATCTTTAGCGGCCAAATCAACTTCCTTATGCGGCACAGGGTCAAACTCACTAGTAGCCTCGATAGGCTTCGGAACCTCAAGTGAGGCTAACAATACCCCACCTGTCGCCAACACACGATAGACACCAAAAATCGCCTGAAACTCTGTAGAAATCATATTTGTACGCGCCAGAAAATATTCATTCTCAGCATCCAATAATTCCAATAGACTACGCCCACCCAGATCGAACTGTTGACGATAAGTGGTACGAACTACGTCATTCGCCTCCACCTCACGACGTTGAGCACGTACACGACTTACCGAACCATCACGCGCATTCCACGCAAGGCGCATATCTTCTTCGGTCAGACGAACCGCACGGTTATACTGCTGTCGGGATTGAGCGATACGCGCCAAAGATTCTTGACGCCTATATGTATCTTCACCACCATTATACAGATTATAAGTCATACGGATCATTGCTTCAGCCGTATACTCAGCACCACGCGTCCCATCTACGTTACGATTCGCATCAGCGCCTAATTCCAAATTTACGGTTGGAAAAAAGCCTGATTTCGCAGCATCAAATTCTCGTATTGATGTTTCTAGATCTGCCTTGGAGACATTGACAGTTGGATTATTTTCAATCGCCCAATCAATTGCCTCATCCAGACTAGCTGGCATCGCCCAAAACGGCGCTACTGGCCGCTCCAAAGACACGGGGCTTTCCCCAATAATTCTTACATATGTCGCATCTGCATCACGTAAGCGCACACGGGCATCCTCTAAAGAGGCCTGCGCAGCAGCCAAACGGGAAGCCGCTTGTTGTTGATCCGCAATTGTTGCAGCCCCACCTTCAACCTTACGCGTTACCAAATTCAATGTTTCTTCGTGCATAAGCACATTGTCTTCACTAAGCTCGGTAAGTTCGCGTTGACGACGCGCTTCAAGATATGCCTGAATCGCGTCCAAACCAATCTGTTCTGAAGTTTGACGCACACGACGTGTTGCAGAGATAACACGGCTTTCCTGACGCGCTACTTCTGAATCAGTTGCATAGCCATCGAAAAGCATCTGAGTAACACTTAATCCGCTTTCATAGCGGTTCATCGAATTGTAACTATCGCCTGAATTTCGAGCCCCAGGGTCGTCCGTATATTCATGACCAACCCCCGCATTAAAGTCCAAATCAGGCCTGTAAGCTGCTTCGGATTGTTTTAATTCATACTCGGTGGCTCGACGATCTTCAATGACGATACCAATATCTGGATTTGTTTGTAACGCAGTCCGCACTGCTTCTTCCAAAGGAACTGCCAATGCAGTGCTACTCATCAATACTGATGCGAGTGAAAACCCAAGAAATCGCTTCATTATGTCAGACCCAACCGTCTTTATCTTATTATTACTCAATTCCACTCCCATCTCTGCGAAAAGATACGAGTACCCCCCATCCATCTCTTCTATACTATACAGTCGGTAATTAGCAATGACCACTCAATTAACTATATAGCTAAACATGAAATAGATAAATTTTTATGTAAATGCATAATAATAAAAATACAAGCAATTATTCTCCTAAAATTAGAAACACACGAAAACGTGACGAAATAATATTATCAGAATCAATTTAGATCAGGCAAGAATGACTTAACTTAACGCAGATTAACAGGATTTTACCACCAAAAGTCTTGACGCCTGCCTATATTCTATGTTGACCTTAACCCAATGATATAAAGAATGGGTCGGAAAATCACCCAACTTATATAAAAATATATAGAACAAATAAAAATGCTATACTCTCTGCTTTTTTGAAGAGTGTAGGTTCAAGGGGTACCGTGGTGACGGATAAGTCTGTTGTTTTGCAAGTAGATGACTTGCATAAGAGCTTTGGCAATGTCGAAGTATTAAAAGGCGTTTCGCTAACTGCACGACAAGGTGACGTAATTTCCATGCTTGGATCTTCTGGATCAGGCAAAAGTACATTCTTGCGCTGCTTGAATATGTTGGAAATCCCCAATTCTGGAAAAGTAACAGTACATGGCGAAACCATCGGCATGTCCACTGATCGAAGTGGAAGCACTATACCTGCAGATATGAAGCAAGTAGAACGCATCCGTTCACGACTTGCTATGGTGTTTCAAAGTTTCAATTTATGGTCTCATATGACTGTGTTGGAAAATGTCATTGAAGCCCCAATTCACGTATTAGGAAAAAGCAAAGCAGAAGCAACAGAACAAGCCAAAGAATTACTAGATAAAGTGGGTATCTACGAACGCGCCGACTACTATCCATCCCATATGTCTGGTGGCCAACAACAACGCGCGGCTATTGCCCGTGCCTTGGCTATGGATCCAGAGGTGATGCTGTTTGATGAACCGACCTCTGCCCTCGATCCAGAATTAGTGGGCGAGGTTTTAAAAGTTATGCGTGATCTCGCTGATGAGGGCCGCACGATGATCGTCGTGACCCATGAGATGGGCTTTGCCAAAGATGTAAGTTCCGACGTGATCTTCTTACACGAAGGCCGCATTGAGGAAGAAGGTCAACCAGAAGAAATCTTCACGAACCCTCAATCAGAACGTTTCCGTCAGTTCCTCGCGAAAACACGAGACTGACCCACCCATTTAATTAAAACTCTATCGGACAGGGTGGCTGATAGAATAAATTAACGGTTAATACTTAATATAACGACTAAGGGAGATAACCATGTTTAAAAAAGTTTCATTGACAGTTGCCGCAGCGGCAATCGCATTGACAGCTGGCATGGCAAATGCTGCAGACAAAGTACGTATCGGTGTGGAAGGCGCTTACCCTCCATTCTCCGAAAAAACACCTTCTGGTGAGCTTATCGGTTTCGATATCGATATTGCAAACGCACTTTGCGCAGAAATGAAAGTTGAATGCGAATTGGTTGAACAAGATTGGGACGGTATGATCCCTGGTCTTTTGGCTTCCAAATATGATGGCATCATTGCTTCTATGTCCATCACACCAGAGCGTAAAAAGAAAATTGACTTCTCTGAGAAATATTACAACACACCTGCGAAACTAGCTTCAAAAGCTGGTATGTTTGCTGACGATAAGCCAGCAACATTGGCTGGCAAAGTAATCGGTGTTCAATCTGCAACAATCCACGCGGATTATGCAAAAGCGACATTCAAAGATTCCGAAATCCGCGAATATGGTACACAAGAAGAAGTTTATCTTGATCTAACAGCAGGTCGCTTGGATGCCATCATGGCTGACTCTATTGCGATTGACGATGGCTTCTTGAAAACAGATGCAGGCCAAGGCTATGCATTCTTCGGTCAAGATCACACAGACGTACAATATTTCGGTGAAGGTGCTGGTGTTGGTGTACGCCAAGAAGACACTGAATTGCGTGATGCTTTCTCTAAAGCAATTAAAGCAATCCGTGCAAATGGCAAATACAAAGAAATCAACGATAAATACTTCGACTTTGACATCTATGGTGGCTAATTCGTAAGTAAGATATCAGGGGCGGAATGTTAATTATTTCGCCCCGTTTCTTTCTCCTCATTATCCTTAACTATCACTTGATCAGGCTTTTTCATGGAACATATTTGGGAATTTCGGGTTCTTTTATTGCAAGGCATCGGCTGGACCGTTCTTGTATCCATTTGCTCATTAATTATTTCTGTGATTTTTGGATTATTTGGTGCTTGGGGCAAATTAGGAAAGCATCCACTCGCGAATAAAGTTACAAATGGATACACAACTATTGTACGTGGCATCCCTGATCTCGTTTTGATGTTGCTGCTCTTTTATGGTGGGCAACAACTTCTAAACGATATTGGTAAACAAACAGGTCTTTGGAAATATGTTGAAATCAACCAATTTGCAGCGGCTGTAATGACCATTGGTTTCATTTTCGGCGCCTATATGACTGAAACATTTCGTGGGGCTATTTTGGCAATTCCACATGGACAGATTGAAGCTGGTATTGCATGTGGTATGTCTAAAGGGCAAATTTTCAGACGTATCATCTGGCCACAAATGGTACGCTATGCATTACCAAGTTTTACAAATAATTGGCTCGTCCTAATGAAGACAACTGCCTTAGCATCAGTTCTTGGCTTACAGGAACTTACATATGTAGCAAGATCGGTAGGGGCAAAATATCGTGAACAGTTTACATTCTTATTTTTCGCTCTCATCGTATATCTGATTTTTACGGCAATCTCGGAATATGGCCTGCGGCGCCTTGATAAGAAATATAATGTTGGTGTACGGAGGGCTTAATCATGGAAGAATTAGCATGGTTAAACTGGGGTTTTATTGATTGGAACCTACCTATCAAACACTATGATTTATTCATTCAAGGTGTCGGTAACACATTAGCACTAACCGCATTATCAATTGCCATTGGCTGGGTTTTCTCTGTGCCATTTGCATTTGCACGGGCTAATCGTCATCCAATTTTTAATATTCCAGTATGGGCATTTACATATTTATTTCGCGGTACACCTTTGTTGATTCAAACCTTTCTCATTTATTATGGTTTGGCACAGTTTGAATTTGTCCGTGAAAGTTTTATGTGGCCTATTCTTCGTGAACCTTGGTGGTGTGCTTTAATCGCTTTCTCTTTGAATAGCTGTGCGTATCAAACTGAAATCCTGCGTGGGTCTATCGAAGCAACACCATTTGGTGAGGTGGAAGCCGCAATCGCATCAGGCATGTCCCCATTAATGCGTCTACGTCGTATTATCCTGCCAAGTAGTTTGCGTCGCGCCTTACCGATGTATTCCAATGAGATCATCTTTATGCTTCACGGCAGTGTAATTGCCAGCACAATCACCATCGTGGATATCCTAAAAGCGGGTCGTATCATCAACGGGCAATATTATGTTGCCTATGAAGGATTTATTTCCGCCGCAATCCTTTACATGATTTTGGTTTTCTTTATTGCCAAATTCTTGAAATGGGTCGAAGGCCATTGGCACGCGCATTTAAAACCACGCAAAGCTTAAAGTTTCGCAAAGCTTACTTTTGAAATTCCTTGGATTGAATCAGATGGTCAATTAAACATCTGGTTCGAGATGGCAATTGCCGCCTAGAAGGATACACAATATAAAATTCTAATGGGGCACCTTGTAATTCTGGAAATAGAGGTACTAGTTGCCCTTCAACCAATGCAGTTTGCATTGTCGAAGGTAGAACAGCCGTTATACCTATCCCTTCCAAAACCATCTGTTGCATCATCAATGGCGAATTGCAGCTGTAATAGGATTTTGGCCTTATTTGAACTTGCTTCCCTTCTTTGTAGAATCGCTGAACACCATCTGATGAGGATATATCCAAAGATATCCAACTATGTTGTTCCAGTTCTTCTATATTTTTCGGCGTCCCATTTCTTTCAAGATAATCTGGCGACGCCACAATTTGAAAATGATCTCGATACAAAACACGTGCGATCAGACGATCATCTTTTGGAACGCCAACACGGATCGCTAGGTCTATACCTTCAGCAATCAAATCTGTTCTTTCATCTTCTAACCTAACATCCACAAAAACTTCCGGATATTGAGTTTGAAAACTTTTCAAACATGGCAATAATTTATTAATACCAACATCATTGGTTGTTGTAATGGAAACACGCCCCTTAGGAATAGATTGATCTGCCAAGGAATCTGTATCGACCAGGATATCTTGTAAATCACGTGCCCTTTCATAGATAACCTTACCATCCTCAGTAACTGACAATTGACGGGTCGATCGATGAAACAATCGAATGCCGAGCATTTCTTCTAGTTGGGTTATCTGTTCGCTAATTCTGGAGCGGCTAGAATGTAATTGTCGCGCAGCTGCCGCGAAGCTTCCTTGTTCCACAACAATTGCAAATATTGCCAGTAGTTTTAGACGATTTAAATTCATTGTACTCAAAATCCGAACTATAATTTCTAAAATTACCTACTACCGATAACAAAATCAATCGCCCATATTCCCTTTGATAAATCCAACATATCATTCAAAGGAAACAAAAATGATTGCTGTTACAGGTGCTTCCGGCCAACTAGGTCGATTAGTTATTGAATCTCTGCTGTCTAAAACAAGCAGTGAGAATATTGTCGCTTTAGTAAGAGAGCCAAATTCCATCCCCGAATTTGTCGCAAAAGGTATTGAGATTCGTCAAGCGGATTACAATGATCCTGCATCATTGGTGAAAGCCTTAAAAGGTATCGATAAGGTATTACTTATTTCTTCCAACGCAGTTGGACAGCGTACATCTCAACATAAAGCCGTCATTGATGCCGCGGTTCAAACAGGTGTAAATTTTTTGGCCTATACCAGCTTATTAAAAGCTGACACATCCCCGATTTTTTTGGCCAAAGAGCATAAAGAGACTGAAACTTTGATCAAAGAGTCGGGATTGAACTATAGCTTTTTGCGCAATGGTTGGTATACGGAAAACTATACTATGGGCATTGCCCAGGCCATAGAAGATAAAGCTGTCTATAACTGTGCTGGCCAAGGTCGCCTCACAACAGCGCCACGTGCAGAATATGCAGAAGCTGCAGCTGTCATATTAACAGATGAAACAGATCAACATCTAAATCAAACTTATGAGTTAGGTGGGGACACACCTTATGATTTAAGTAATTTTGCCGATGAAATCGCTAAATCAGCCGGAACCGATATATCCTATATTAATCTTAAAGAAGACGATTTTAAATCAGCACTTATCGAGGCGGGTGTACCTGAGGGTTTTGCCGGCGCTTTAGCGGATGCGGGCATAGGGATTGCGGATGGCTGGTTAGTGGATGAAAAGCAAGACCCTTTCAAAAATTATCGGGCGTACAACGACACCTATGAAACAATCTGTTTTGGAAGCGGTTCAAGCTTTATAGAAAATTTTGAAGCAAAAAGGCAGGAAATACTTCCTGCCTTTTTTTATTTCATTCTATGAATTAACCTTTAACTAGAAGGTTAATCATCCTCTGTTCTGTCTTCTCTGATATGTGCAATAAACTTTTCAGTTTCCGCCGCCAGTAACTCACTGTTACGTGACAATTCATGAGCCGATGCCTGCAATTCTTCTGTCGCTGAACCAGTACCAGCTGCATCCGCAGATACAGCATCGATATCTGTAACAACCGATTGAACTAATGACATAGCCGCCTTAGCAGAAGATGCAACTGTTTGCGTGTCACCTGCTTGATGTTCAACAGTTGAGGCAATTTGCCCCATGGTTGCGTTCACTTGTTCAACGGCACCCGTAATTTGGTCCACAGCCGATGTTGAACTGCTAATTTCAGATAACATTTGACCAACCTGAGACGAAATTTCCTCTGTTGCATTCTGTGTTTGAGAGGCCAAAGATTTTACTTCATTGGCAACAACCGCAAATCCCTTGCCCGCATCGCCTGCGCGTGCGGCCTCAATGGTCGCGTTCAAGGCCAATAGATTTGTCTGATCCGCAATATCCGCAATCAATGACACAATATCATTAATCTTGGCGCTTGATGCATTCAAGGCTGCCACTTTCTCAGACGCTTCGGCTGCATGTTCAGAAGCCTGTGTAGTCAATTGACTTGCTTCGGCGACTGTCGTTGAGATGTCATTTACGGAACGGTTCACTTCCTCAACTGAGTCAGAAACCGTAGACATGTCATTACCCGCACTATGGGCGGCATCACGCACACCACTTGATTTTGTTGCTGTACGATTGGCAACCTCACTGACTTCTTTCGCAGTTGAAGAAAGTTGTGTTGATGAGGCGCTCAAGGCCGCAATGACGCCCCCCACGGTTTCTTCAAACTGGTCGGCTAAACTCATAATCTGTCTACGTTGATCTTCGCGCGTTTTAATTCGGAATTCTTGCTGTTCTTTACGATAAGCTTCGGCTGCGCGGCTTTCCTGTTTAAATTTATAGGTTGCCCGTGCCATATCCGCCATTTCGCCTTTGCCTTCGATATTTGGAACAAAGGTATCAAAATCCCCATCAGCGAGTTTGATCAGGGCATCGCGGATTTTATAGAGCGGCTTTACAACTTGGAACATAACAACATAGGCAACAAAGCTCACGCCAATTATAGAAATGAGTGCCACGCTTACGTCAATGATCAACCAAATCAACGCGCCTTGAAGGCCTTTTTCAATTTTGCCGATAATATCACCTTTTGCAACGGTCTGTGCGTCCAATAGCGACTTAATACCTTCTGTTGCAGAAGCAAACCATTCCGCTGAAGCAACTGGATAAGGCTCACCATATTGTCCGGCTTTAATTACTTTATCACGCAAAGATGAGAAGCTACCAAAATAAACATTTTCAATCGTTTTAACCTGTTTTCTAAATTCCGGGCTTAATTCATTTTCCAGATCTTTAACAACAGACCATCCCGCCTCCACTTCACCGCGATAGCGTCCAAGTAAAGACACTTGTTCCGGCGCAAAAGCTTTATTTGCCCCAATTAGACCTGCAACCAATCCACGTTCGCGACCCGAAAACTCACTGGCAATCCATAGGTTATGACGTATCGAAAAGGCAATCGCCACATGAGAAGGCACATTATCACCGAGTAGAGATTCCCCATGCAATCTGAGTTTTTGGGAAATGACAATCAAATCAGTAATTTCTTTAAAGAATTTGGTTCTTAATTCTTTCTGGTCTTGATCAGATTTAGACGCTAAGGCTCTATCCACGTCCTTCCGCAGAGACTGAACAACTTTCAGCTGCTTCTGAACTTTGATGATGTCATTATGGACCAGTTCATTTTCAAGTTCCTTAATCTCATCAACGGCCTTCAAAAATGCGGCATCAGCAATCTTTCGGCGTTCTTTAATAGTCGAGAGTTGCTTGCTAGAAGCTTTTGACGGGTTCCCCAATGTACCTGCTGATGTCCCCCGTTCAACAGCCCATGATCCCGCACTAACAAGCAACTGGTTAGACGCTTCGTTAATATGTAAGGCATCCAAATCTTCTATATAAGATTGGGAAACTTTAACCGTGTCCGTTACCGCCAACGCGAATAACAAACCGCCCAATAATAAAATGGAAATGAGAAGTTTATTCTGAATAGACATGCTTTCCCCTTTTTATGGAATTCTCTCCAAATGTTAAGTTTCGAGCCCCCGGAAAAAGCTAGCCGAAACCCCCATAGCTTTTCCCTATCTTAATTAAAT
>NZ_SMMC01000002.1 GCF_009711445.1 Curvivirga aplysinae
TTTCTGTATCAAGAGTGACATCCCCCTCTTGAGAGGCCAGTATCGCCCCATCCAGCTGAGTATGATCTCCCACATTGATATTCAGATCATCTCCCGCAACAATGCGTGTTTGATTATCTACATAAGCACGCTCTGATTCAGTACGGCTATTTGATAAATGCGCAGAAACACTTACCCCATAACCAACTGTCGCCGAGGCTCCCGCAGAGAA
>NZ_SMMC01000193.1 GCF_009711445.1 Curvivirga aplysinae
TATATACTGTCTGATGCTGTCCGATGTGATCTAACCAAATCCTAGATATTTGGGGGTATGTCGGGGGGTATATTTAATGGACTAATTGGGAGTTACCCCCAGATGAAGTTAACAGACGCAAAGATCAAGGCCGCAAAACCAAAAGAGAAACCGTATAAGCTGGCTGATGGTCATGGTATGTATTTAGATATTCGCCCGAATGGTAGCAAATACTGGCGGTTAAAATATCGGATATTCAATAAAGAGAAATTGTTGTCCTTTGGTGTATATCCCTAAGTGACCTTAGCAGAAGCGCGCGAGAAACGCCGCCTTGCTCGCATATTGATTGCGGATGATATTGACCCATCCCAAGAGCGCAAAAAAGAGAAACTGCAAAAGCAAATTGATCAGGGTAATAGTTTTGAGGCGGTGGCACGTGAATGGCATGAAAACAGGAAAGATCGCTGGAACCAGCGATACGCAGCCGAAATCTTAAACCGTCTTGAGCAAGATATTTTTCCAGATTTAGGACCCATCCCCATCATGTTCGAAGCCGGCTAGTATAGTGAGCGCAGCACACATCACTCTTTGCGAACAGGTTCAACGAAACTTAAACCTAGTCGGTATCAGTGTTTTCAAACTCCTGATTAATCCACTCAAAAAAACGAGGTAGAAACTTTTCTCGACCATATTTTGTGAAATGCATCGAATCATAAAAGTCAATATCCTCGTATATGTGTTCCCTAAACGATACAAACTTAATCCCAGTGGATCTAACATCGTTATAGTAATTCTCAGTTAACATACTATTTGAAAAATATTTTTCAGGATGCGAGGTATTTTGAAGCCAACTTGATACAACCGAGTCATCTAAATAGTTCTCAGGAAGGAAGGCTGGGTTATTAACTAAAAAATGTTCAGACCATGGCATTTCGATTAGATAGAATCTCCCCCCTTTACTTTCAACATAATTTTCGGCCATCTTATAAAAATTACGCACTGGAATTGTCGGTTGATAGTTACTGATCCATCTGTCGTACTTATCTAAAATTTGGTCACTTTTACTAATAACGTTACGAATCATTTCTTTTCTGAACGCGATAGAATCTTTTAAATAATCCAATTCATATTGGGTCGGTTTAATTTTCGCTCTTTCTTGGAAACCTCTGCCAAACATTTTTGATATATCGGCTTGGGCAGATTTCATTAGTATCAGCCCTCGTTTTTTCAATTTATTAACAAAGCAATTTATTGAGAATGGTCTGTTACGCAAGGAATCGTATTCTATTGTATGAACCGCAGGAATCTTAATATTCTCACATTCTGTGTTCCCAATTTCATGTAACCTATTTGGGGAAACATGTGAAAGTACTATAGTATCTTGGTCGATATCGAAGTTGGTTAATAACAAAAGACTTTCAGCTGCTGTTTGCCTACTATAGCCAATCTCTTTAAAGTCTACATTTTGGTTATTGTAGATAGATGCATATTTGTTATTTAAATCAGTATCTTTTGGGAACCCAACCATAATTTGAGACCCCCCCATAATAATAACTTTTTTCCCCTTGCTTAAGTTTGCAGTAATTACCTTTTTTTGAACTTTCTCCTTGTCGATTAATAACCACTCATTGTCAAACATGTTACTAGCGATGTTAAATCCTGAGCCGTTCATTGACATGATGATCGTGACTATTGTAAGGAGACTAACAGCGATTGGTAGCAATCTGGGCTTTAGAAGGGATTTTCTATCTAGCATGGCTTACTCCTCGTGACTAAAAACTTGAAGGGACTTATTGTAAAATGCCAATTTTGGTTTTCCTATTGCAGTATATATTTTGGACAGGGATGCTGACAAATATAGTTTTGGGCTATTTATTTTTGGAACTTGGCGGCAGTAATTCATTGCAACTCTTTAGATATGCCGCATTTTGACCTTTCTTTGGCCGTGAACGGTTCTGTTTTTCTATATTTTTTCCTTATTACTGGATAGAAATGAGCTTAAAAAAACGAACATTTCGCATAGGAGTATCTCTGCTAAAATTATCCAAACAAATTAGCGATCGGCAAGGTAATACTCCCGTATTTTACGATCAAGTCTTTTTTTCCTTTAAAATAGCTGATGATTGCGATAAAAGTTGACGTAACCTTGATGGGGTTTATTTACAAGAAAGAATTTAGTATGCCAGTGAAAATTTTAGGAATTTCGGGTTCTCTTCGAAACGCGAGATTCGGTCGCGGTAGCACGGTCTTAGTTGAAGAAATTAAAAAAATTAAAGATGAAACTGAGCTAAAATCATACCTACAGATGCAAACGAAAATCCGGGTCGAAGATTTTATATCTGCTGGACGTGATAAAGACTTACCTTTTGATATTACTTATAAAAACCTGCAAAAAGCAAAAGGTGACAAAGGTTTATCAAACTCGGAAGCAGCCTTAGCGGCAGGTCTTTGGGGAGCACATCGTGAAGGTGTCGATATCGCACACCTAGGCTTATCGACCTACTTTCCAATGAATGGTAGCTCTAGAAACTTAGATGATCTTAAGAAGAATATTTTAGCGTCTGATGCCCTTTTAATCTCTGGGCCAGTATATTTTGGTGACCGCAGTTCGTTGGTAAATGAATTTATCGAATTTTTGAATCGAGATGCCGAACTTAAGGAATATTGCCGTGGGCGCTTATATGCTGGAATTACAGTCGGTGCAAAGCGTAACGGGGGGCAGGAAACAACACTGATCTATCAAATCATTGATATGACTAATCTAAATATGCTCGCTGTAGGGAACTCAGCTAAAACTACATCGCAGTATGGCGGTACTGTTTTGGCTGGAGATGTTGGTACAGCTTGGGCGGATGATTATGGTTTAGATACCTCCATTGGTACGGGCGCACGACTGGTGAAAGTGACGAGGACTTTAAAAGCTGGAGATAGCTATAAACTGAAATCACCCGTCAAAATTGGCGTATGGATCATGCAGGATACGCCAGAAAAAAGGGGTTTATCCTATTTTGAAGATTTTATTAAACGATCAAATATTGATGGTGTTGATTACAAACTTTTAGACTTAACACAGAAAGACATCGCTCGATGCATCGCCTGTGATTTATGCCCAACTCATCATGGGCCACGTGATGAATACGCATGTATCATTGGTAAAAAGCAGGACTATTTTGTTCAAGAACATGAAGATCTAATGGATGTGGATGCCGTATTAATTGCAGCGTATAGTCCTGTTGATAGAGCAGAAATTGAAAGCGTTTATCAAAGGTTTTTCGAACGCACACGTTATGTCCGTCGTGGTCATTATATGCTATCAGATCGCCTAGCAGCACCTTTCGTAATTTCAGAACTTAATGCTAACCAAAATTTACACATTCGTATTCTGACTTCTATGGTACGTCATCATACTATTTTGCATCATCCATTAATTGGTGTAGAGGCAAATGGTAAAATCATAAATGACGATTATTGCAAAGCTCGATTTGATGAATTTGCTGAAAATGCGGTTCGAGCGACTAAGGCCCGTCTAATTCAAGAAGATGATGCACTCGAAACTAATTACAATCCTGTAGGTTACGTAATATCACGTGAACGCAACGAAATTGATGATAAAACTGGAAAAAATGCACAATTGTTGGCCGGAAAACAAAAAGATCACTCAACTGAACGCGATTTACGTTTGGAGAAAGTAAAGTGAGCTCTGCTGTAAATTATGAGGACCGAATTCGAAAACTGTTATGTGACGAATTTGGACTTGAAGAAAATTTGGATGTAAATGAAAAGATATTCTCATCAGGTTTTTTGGATTCTATGGATGTATTAACTCTTATCGTGCTTATGGAAAAGGAATTTGCCATTAAAGTTCCTGTTTTTGAAGCATCTCTTGATATGTTTGATAGTATTACTGAAATTAATAAGTTAATCGCGAAATATCAATAATGGCAAAACAACTATTTAGCCCAAAGAGCTCTATTATCACCTTGTTCGGTATAGTGTCAGTTCTTTTGGTTTTAATTGCTTTCCCCATTCAATCTCCTGTCAGTTTAAAAGGGTTTGAAGATTTACCATCTGTAACTGATGAAGATATACAGTTACAGGGTATTTTGGTTAATGACCATGTCTTACCAAAATTACTATTTCAATTTACTTTTTTGGGGCAGGGTCAACTGACTGTTGGAGAGGAGAGCTTTAATCTAAGTAATAGATCGAAATATTGCTCAACAAATAGTCACACGGAACAAATTAATTGCAATATTGTAACGAAAATCTACGCTGATCAAACATCAATTGAGCTTTTGTTTTTAAAAGGAACAAAAATAAATAACTTTAATTGGAAAGTTGTGAAGTATAAGCAAAAAACAACGTTGTCAGCCGTCATGTCTGATAACATTATTTATACCTCTTTAGCCTTCGGTTTGCTTTTTTTACTTGCCTTCGTTTACTTTACTCAATCACATCAAGCGCTGCAGCAATGGGGCGTTATAGCAATTACCGTTTCATTTATTACAATAAATGATGCGATTTTTAGTCTAATATTGCTTATTTTTCTGTTCTCAATCTATCGAACTAATTTCTTATTATCACAAAGCAATAATCGACTTACTAAGTTATCAGCTTTTATTTTTATTTCGATCGGTTTCCTACTTCTTTTTAAGTATGGCAAAGAAGGTATATATAGCATTTTTCAAAACCCCGGACAGTTGAATTTGTTGATGCCACTCGGGGTTTCTTATTTTATCATTAGATTGATTGATACCCAGTTGCGTTGGTATCGTGGACAGTATTTAAGTATTTCGTTTAGAGAGTTTTTATTCTTTATTATATTTCCTGGTACCCTTGTAGCAGGGCCTATAGAGAACATACAAAACTTCTATAAAAACCGTATTGTTACGTTAGCGAGTTCTGATTATGCGTATGGTTTGTCACGTATAATAATCGGTTTGTTTAAGAAAATTGTTATTGCAGATGGTTTTCTATACAAGCTTATGTCTGGTGGTGCTTTTAATAGCATTCTGTTTAGCGATGGTACAAATAGCTTAGTAAATAGCTTAATTGTGGATCCGACTGGTGCTAGTGGATCACAAATTATTATTTTTGCATTAATAGGCATCATCTTTGCCTATGTAGATTTTTCATCCTATTCGGATATTGCGATCGGTTTTTCCAGGTTGCTTGGGTATAAAATCAGAGAAAATTTCAATTTTCCGATTTTGGCTGTGAATATCCGTGAATATTGGAAACGATGGCATATGTCGTTGTCAGATTGGGCGTTTCAAAATATTTTCTTTCCATTGATGATTAAAACTCGAAACTCACATATACCAGTAGTTGTAACAATGATGACTATTGGACTTTGGCATGCGTTTAATTTATCTTGGTTTTCTTGGGCAATACACCATTCTTCAGGGATTATTCTGGTTTCAATATTAGAAAAACATTTCAGAGTTAATCAAAGAATTTTATTCTTCTTAACACCGGTTAGAATACTGCTAACTCTTTCTTTTGCTTCGATGGGCTTTTTGTTCGTATATTTTAATGATTATGAAATAGCATCTACGTTGTATCTTAGCTTATGGAAAAAAATACTCCCTTTTTTATAGGTATGTCCCTTGAATACTTCTTTTAACATTGCATGCGTCATTCAAAGCTCATGGAGCCGCTCTTTAGAAGACCTAATTTTTGTTGATAATTCTATTTCATTATCTCGAAGTGAGTTTCTATTTAAAACTTCATTAGCACGAGAAGTCTTAAAACTTCATATCGGTCCTAAGGATAAAGTTCTTATATCCGGGGGGCGGGGTATAAAGTTTTTCATCGAATTATTTGCAGTTTGGTCACTTGGCGCAACTGCAGTACCTATTGCAGCAGATGCTACAGAAGACTATATCGATTTTGTTTCAAAAACTGTTTCACCTAAAGCTTATTGCGGAGATCTTTTTCTAAATGGGTTAGTTATAGATTATGATAAGGAGCCGGAGCCACAAACTGATGTTTCCTTTGAATACTATCCTGTAAACGCCGACGATGACTGTGCTATATTGTTTACTTCGGGATCAACTGGCATTCCTAAAGGAGTCCTACTTTCTCATCAGAGTATATTAGGAAATTCTAGAGGAATTCTGGAAATATTGAACTTTCAAAATGAACGTGTTTTTGTTAATACGCCTTTTCATTTCACTAGTGCTATATGCCATTTCATTGCTTGTAGTCTGTCAGGCTCATGTTTTATCGGTATCGAGAATAAATTCCTATTCAGTGATTTACCTAAAGAAATTTCAAAATATAAAATTACGTGTTTCGGAGGCGCTCCAGTCCAATTGCGTTGGATTGCAGAATATTTGTTAGCTCACGAACCACAAGATATTGAATCTCTCTCTTCATTGAAATCTGTGATATCATCAGGTGATCACCTTTCAGAAGATATTATTGAAAAGTTTAAGGCTACGCCTTTTCAAGTCAAAATTTTTACTGTGTATGGTTTAACTGAATTAGGTGGGCGTTTTTGCGTGTTGAGGCCGGAAGATATAAATAGATTCCCGGGAAGTGTCGGTAAGCCAATTGAGGGTTTATCTGTTGAAATTCACGATAGTGATACATATGAGCCTTTAGAGTCAGGTGAAAGAGGCGTTATTATCGCATCAGGTAAGTTTGTGTTTAAGGAGTATATAAACAATAGAGAAGCCACTGATAAATCGTTGAACCAGTATGGCTTTAATACAGGGGATATAGGCTATTTAAATGATATGGGATACTTATATCTAGTCGGTAGATCCGATGATGTCTTTAAAGTAAATGGACAAAAGCTGTCATCTCTGCTTATTCAACAAGAAATGATGAAACTTGATCTTTTTGATGATGTTGCGGTTACTCCGCATGTTTCTGAGTTATATGGCCAGATTCCAAAAGCATACTGTGTAATGAAGAAGGATGTAGTATTTCAGAAAGGACACATCTTACGTATGTTAAGAAAGGAACTTCCTCTGAATCATCTACCAAAAGAATTTTGTGTTGTTTCAAAAATACCTAGAACAGGTTCTGGTAAAATCCAAAAACATTTATTACAAAACATGGTGTGATGGTCATTTGAAAATTACTGTAATCACCCAGATATCTTACAGGACCTTATAGACCGCAGTATTCTTAGACTTGCCCAATAACTTCTTCCTATAAGTGAAGAACGATATTAGATAACAAAAGATACTGAGACGAACCGAATGCCCGCAGGTGACATTCGCAAGTCGTCGAATGACAAGCATTGAGCTGGTCCTGATTGTTAAGACAGTTTGGCAGCTTAGTTAAGGTGCATCCATGTTTCATGATTATGCTGCCAGTTTGATTTGTTGATCCAGAGAAGGGGGAGGATACTGTGCGGTTCTTTGTCGAGGAAGGGGTCTCTGGATCGGCCAGAGTTAACTTTGCAGAGTTCAGCACGCAGTTCCAATCGATCGAGACGGCCATAGGAACTGAGCGCAGCGACTGGCTGCACGCTGGGGGTAACGTGACGACACTCTATGGCGGCGATAACATCGACCACCTATACAGCGAGGCTGGCGTGGCCAATCTGTTGGATGGCGGGAATGGCGCTGACAATTTCTATCTGGCGGGCGGTGACGATGAGGTGGTCGGCGGCCAGGGCCAGGATGTATTGTGGCTGACTTCTGCCCAGTCTGGTGTGACTGCTAACTTCGGTACGGCGGGAAGCATCGATTTGGGGGCGGCATTTGGAATCGGAACCCAGACCACGATCACGCTTTCCAGCATAGAAGTTGTTCGGGGCAGTAACTATGACGATGTTCTCCATGCCGGTGGTGATCAGGTCAAGTTGATCGGTAACGACGGGAATGATGATCTGCATGGTAATGAACAGGACAATGACCTGAGCGGCAACTATGGAGACGATCTCCTGCTCGGATATGATGGGCCAAACACCTTTAATTGGGAAGCGGGCGATGACAGCTATGAGATTCGGTTCGGTCTGCAAAACAATGTTACGACCAAGATCGTCGATTTTGGCGGCACGGATAGCCTGCATTTGGTCAACAGTGAAGGGGTGGAGAGCTTGGAGGATGTGTGGTTTAAGAAAGGTGGTGCAAGTGGCAGCCATCTCGATATCATCTTTCGCCGGGATAACTACTATCAGACAGTGGAGGTTACATCCTATTTTGCGGATGCGACAATTGGCATCGACGAGGTGACGCTGGAGGGGATCGACAAGAAACTTAGCCGCGCCAATATCGACCTGCTGGTCTCCTATATGGCCGGACATGCTGAATTCGACATAGGCGGCGACACTGGAAATGGTAAAACTGTTCAGGACCGCATCAATGAACTCTGGATCGCACCGGCGGCGTGATAAACAGGAAATAGTGAGAAGCCCTCCCTGAAGAGAGGGCTTCTTAGATCATATAAAGTGTATTCTTTGCTCCGGTAACTTTTTGATCGTAAGGGCTATCGGATCTCCAATATGGACGGTTTTGATATGGTATTTATGGAACTTTGGGCTGAATAACCTCTACTGTTTTAAATGTTTGATCCCAGAAAATAATACCTCTTAATATAAACACTGCGCTATGGCACGGATAAGTGACACTAGCGCCAAAAAGGCGTGCGCTGTGCGTTTGGAATACAATTGAATGCTGTTTCACATCGAGCCGCTTAGATACTATAGAAATTGAGTGGTCTTGCTCCATGATCTGCGTCACCGTAATCACGATTGAAATGATTGCTGAAATTACCATTCTGTATACTGGCCCCGTTGCTTCAAATTTAGGGAAGAAGGTTTTTAGGAATCTAGGAGTTGTCTATATCGGTTAGGCAGGAGCAGACGGATGCATCTTGGAAGTCGCTGTGGAGATTTTCCGGCATTCAAAATGGGGAGGTGTCTTAGTGTACTCTCAGAAGATGGCAACTATTTTCCAGATAGGCTCTCCATAGCTATTCCGGCCATTGGTAAAAAGATGCAACTCACCCCTGAGTATAACCGCCGGCATCGAAGTAAAAAAAGGGAAAACGAAAATTCATTGAGTCCCTCTTATCCTCCGTCATGAAACATGAAAATGAATCGCTAAGGGAGAGGTGATTCCCTGTTTTTAAATTAGGGAATTGCTTTTTTATATGGGATAAAATATCTGCTTTCATTTGCTCATTCTATCTAGGTGAGCTAGCAATCCGAAGAATTCCCTGTATTTTCCCAGTTAAACAGAGACTAGTTCGGTGATGACAGTTTCCACCGCCAGATCTAGGAAATCTACTATTTTCTTTTGAAATCAACATTTTGAGAATTGTTGAGATTACCTCTTCCCAGCACGTTTATCTCGCACATTTTTTCTTGCCTTTTTATCTGCCGTCTAGAACAATTTCTCGCTTTGACTGAGTGGAGGATGTTTGCAGCTGAAACTTAGCGATAATTTTCTGAAGTTTTGCTTGAAATATTTAATCTAATATTGCTCTAGTCAACGGCCTTTTCAAAAAGGGGCAAAGGATTTTCGGGAAACTTAGAAGTAGGTTTCGTAATTGTTTGATTTTAAATAAAGCTTCCTCTTTTTATGATATATGTTATCTTTCTTACGAATTATAGGATAACAATAAATTAAACTGGTTTATGATTCTATTCTGCATAGAAATGATCCAAGTCAGTTGTAAAATCAGGGTTGAAAATGGGCGCTAAGATCGTTCTAGCTTCGGAAGATATAGAAAAGTTCAAAGTAATGACCTTTCCTGAATATCGGAGGTTATTGGATGGGTTTTGTGGCAACTCATCTTTGATTCTTGTTGCTTCAGAAAATCAAACTCATCCTGAAGGTCTTGTAGTATGCCAGATAGATCCAAGCAAAAATGTTGGGGAGATATTATCTGTATTTGTGCGAAAAGAATGCCGACAGACTGGCATTGCTCAAGAGATGTTTAAGATTTTGGAAGCAAGATTAAATGAGCTTGGCATACAATCTGTTGAACTGAAATATACTGTGAATAACCAAAAGTTGCATCCTATTGAAGAGTTTCTAGCAAAGCTTGGTTGGCCACAACCTAATTTACGTATGATGTTGTTCGATATCGCAATTGATAAATTGGTTAGCGCAAATTGGGTGCAGGATATTAAAGAGATTCAGGATGAGTATAGAATATCATATTGGCATACTGTTAGTGAAATAGAGTTAGCAACGTTGCAAACTGAATCTTGGATCCCACAAGAATTGTCACCGTCGAAACATCAATTTCAAGGATTAGATGGTAAAGCAGTTGTCCCGGAGTTGAGTTTTGTTTTGCGTCAGAATGAAGAAATTATCGGCTGGCATTTTACGCATAAAATAGATGAAGAAATAGCACGTTTCAGCGTGAGTTATATTCATCCAAAATTTCAACAAAATTTACTACTTTTGAAGTTGTGGTATTATGCGGGTATTGAAGCTCAAAAAGCAGGTTATAAAAGTGTTAGATTAGGCGCTTCTATTCGTCATAAACAGATGATGCAGTTTTGTGAACGCTATTTAGGGCCACTAGCAACAAAGGTTGACTATTCAAAAGGAGCATTCAAATTGTTGCAAACCCAAGAGGAGGCCGCATGGGTCTAACATTTTGAATGTATGACTTGGCAGTAAAAAAATATGTTTCGTAAAAAATCTCTTGATAAACTTCATGAACCAGAAAGCCTCGATCAATTACTTGTGGTCGTGACGCCGCGTTCAGTGTGGACACTTGCCTCTCTTGTTGGCGTATTGATCGTAGTTATTGCATGGGGATTATTATCCCGTATTCCGGTGACTGTTGATGGGTTTGGTATTCTAGTAAAGCCCGGTAGCATCAAGACAGTGCAAGCCCTTGGTAGTGGGACTGTTTTTTCTATTCAAGCAGATATAGGAGAGCAAGTTGGGGCTGGCGAAGTCATGGCGGTCTTAAATGATCCTGATCAAGCGCGCCAGTTAAATACAGATATTGCACGTTATCATGCGAAACAAATTTTCAATCAGGATACCTTGGAGATTTCCCGAAATAAACGTGATCTGGAAATTGCGTTGGTCAATACAACGATTAAGTCTTTGAGTGATGAAACACTTGCTATCGAAGCGTTGAGAAATAAGTTGAAAAGTCAGACCCGATCTAATGCACGGGAAGAGGCTGATAGTTTGGAACGTAATCAACAATTGTTGGATGAACTTTATCGATCTCAAAAGAAGCAACTAGATGCAATCACGGAACTTATTGAAGAGGGGGCTGCATCCGACTCCCAAAGATTACAGATGCAAGCGACGCTGACAGATACAGAAAGCCGCATTTCTGAGATGAATTTGCGTAAAAATAGTACGCAAGTTCGTCTTTTGGATACAGAGCAACAAGATATTCGTTTCTTGCAGGAGTTGACCCAACTAAATTCAAGATTACAGCAAGAATTGATCAAGCGAGAGAAAATCAATCAGGAATTTGAGATTGAAGAACATCGTAAATCAATGGAGTTGACAGAGTTAGCCGCAAATATTCGGCTGACCAAGGAGCGTCATTTTCGACTTCAATCCGTTCATAGTAATTATACAGGCCGTGTATTGGAAGTGAGTTCATCTGTTGGTGAGAATCTAAGTAGTGGTGAACGTCTAGCGATCATGCAAATTGAATCGACAAAGCCGTTCAAACGTCTCGTCATCGGAGATGATGTATCGAAAGGTACATTCTCTCTAGTTTATGATGGATTTACAACGCATGATATTCATTTCCCACCAACAGCTGAAAAAATTCAAAACGCGCTTTTGGCGCTCGGTATCTTTGATCAAGAGAATACGGTGCGTGTTGAACCAATCCGAAATTTACGTGTCTTTGATATTTATTCTACCAATAATGCGGAATATTTTCTGGAAGTGAATGATGAAGATTTGTTGACGGAAAATAATATTCCATCCTTTGCAACCGTGATGAATTTAGGCGGTGTGGTGAAGGATGAAGATCTTAAACATCTATGCTTTTTCACCATTGGGGATGGTAAGAAAGTACAAAAAGGGATGAAGATCCGGATGAGCCCATCAAATGTAGAACGCCAACGTTTTGGCAGCATCGTGGGTGAAGCCATTTCTGTTTCAGCTTATCCAGTCACATCAGAAGGTGTCTTAAGCCTAACGGGAAATAAAGATGTTGCTGCTGCCTTATTGGAAAAAGGCGGCACAATTTTGGTCACAGCCAAATTAAATAAAAACCCTGATAATCCAGAAAAATATCAGTGGACATCAAAAGGGTATGACGGGGAAATTACAGCGGGGACAACAACCAGTTGTCGTGTAACGGTGGAAGAAAGACCACCGATTACATTTGTGGTGCCGTTACTGCGTAAATGGTTGATGGGGGAAAGCAATAATGCACCTCCTGTCTAGATTACTGACGTTTGTCCTTAATATTGCATTGCAGGGAAAACAGTCTGTATTACGTGAAAACCGCACTCCATTTGTTTTACAGATGGAGGCCGTGGAATGTGGTGCTGCATCTCTTGCAATGATCTTGGGCTATTATAAGAAGTTTGTCCCATTAACCAAATTACGCTCCGACTGCGGTGTCTCGCGTGACGGTAGTAAGGCATCGAATATTCTGAAAGCAGCCCGTAAATATGGCCTTGAAGCAAAAGGCTATAGTAAGGGGATGGAAAAACTGAAGGATATGAAATTCCCATTGATCGTGTTTTGGGAATTCAATCACTTCCTTGTTGTTGAGAAAATTGGCGAAAAATATATCCATGTGAATGATCCTGCAGTTGGGCATAGAAAACTGACGCATGAGGAATTCGGTGCTGGATATACGGGTGTGGTCTTAACATTTACGCCGACTGAAGAATTTGTAGAAGAAGGTTCTCAACCTAATCCTTTGCCTTTGTTGTTAAAACGGATTGCTGGCAGTGAGAAGGCGATCGGTTTTATGATTTTGGCAGGCATTGTTGGAATTATACCGGGACTGGTGCAGGCGGTTTTCTCTAAATTCTTTATCGATTCTATTATTACTGAAGAACATTATGACTGGCTTAGGCCAATGTTGGTGGCCATGGTGGTCGTGATGATCTTCCAGTTGATTTTGCAATCCATCAGTGGGCTGTTCTCACGTCGTTTGACGATGGGACTCTCAGCAAAGCTTTATGCAGAATTTTATCAACATTTACTTAAGCTTCCGTATCATTTTTATACTCAGCGCTATGTCGGAGATGTTGTGAATCGTAGCGGGCTGAATGATATGGTCGTCTCATTGATGGCTGGGCAGATGAGCTCTACGGCCGTTGGTTTGGTGTCGATGGTGTTCTTTGGGATTATTTTGTTTTCTTATAATCCAATGATCACATCTATAGGTGTTTTATCGACAGTAATTAACTTTGCTTTGATCCGGTCCATGTCAGCCCGAAGGGTAGAAGCCAATATGCGTATTGCCAAAGAGCAAGGCAAAGTGCAGGGCGCGACCATTGCGGCCATTCAAAATATTGAATCCATTAAAGCATCCGGCATGGAAAGTACGTTTTTTGAGAAATGGGCAGGATATTTTTCTGCGTCTTCCAATGCTAGTTTGAAACTATCGATGGATAGTCGCATGTTTTCGATCTTTCCGACTTTATCATCCTCTATCGTTAGTACGATCACATTGGTGCTGGGCGGCTTGGAAGTTATCAATGGCAATATGACTATTGGTACTTTAATGGCCTTTAACCTGATTATGGGGCAATTTCTGGGCCCTATTCAGGGGGTATTAGGCTTGGTGGTTCAGATGCAGGAAATCCGGGGTAGCGTGGTGCGGCTGGAAGATGTATTGGAACATCCAACCCGCGATCAGCTTTTTGGGAATGAAGATCAAAAGCCAACCGAAGAAGAAATCAAACAACTTGAAAATCTGAATATTCGTCTGGATGGGACACTAAATATCAAAGGTTTGAACTATGGATATAGTCCGATTGAACCCGCCTTGATTGGTGATTTCAATCTGGAAATTAAACCAGGTGAACGTGTGGCCTTGGTGGGTAGCTCCGGTTGTGGTAAATCCACAATTGCCAGATTGGTCGCTGGGCTTATTCCTCCGTGGTCCGGCGATGTGGCTTTCAATGGTATTAATCGAGAACGTCTTCCATCAGAAATCTTAACAAATTCTGTTGCATTTATTGAACAAGATTTCCTTCTGTTTCCCGGCACGGTGCGGGAAAATCTTACACTTTGGGACAATACCATTGGGGATGAATGGTTGAAAGAAGCATTGGAAGATGCAGCAATCCTAGATCAGGTTCTTGCGATGCCCGGTGGTCTTGATGCAGATATTGAAGAAGGCGGTGGGAATCTGAGTGGCGGACAAAGACAGCGCTTGGAAATTGCCCGTTGCTTGGTCCGTCGGCCAACCTTCTTGATTATGGATGAAGCGACGAGTGCCTTGGATGTGGAAACCGAAGCCAAGATTATGCGTAACATTCACCGTCGTGGGTGCAGTGCATTAATCGTTGCCCATCGTCTCAGCACCATTCGAAATTGCCATAAAATTATTGTAATGCAAAAAGGTAAAGTGAAAGAAGTGGGCGATCATGAAACTCTTTATGCTGCCGATGGTGCATATGCGAAACTAGTGAAAATGCAGTAGGTCAGGCCATGAAATTAACAGGACATGATATACTGAGACTGGAAGATAAGGATAGTGGATACCTTATCAATCAAGGATCTTTAGCCCTATATTTGGTGCGACTTTCCAATGGTGAAATGGTTGGGCAACGCCATTATGTGATGACATGCCATACGGGCTCTCTTATCTGGGGTGGGACTTATCCACTGGAAGATGCAGACTTTACGATGGTCGCCGAGCCTGTGGAGGATGCAGAGCTTCAAGATGTAAGCAAGAAAACATTGGTTTCTTCGAAATCTCCCAAATATATGGAAGCCTTGGAAAGCTGGTGTGAAAAAATTGGCAGCTTTATTAGCAAGTTACAAGTTCAAGATTATTATGAGAAAACAGAACAACTTGATGAATTGGAATATAGTGATGGGCAAAAATTCCGCCCTAAAAATGCTGGATTTTATCGATTGGTTCTGGAATCAGGAAAGATTACCTTTGATAAAGAAAAGATCCTTCCAGTTGGTGCAGAAGATGGCAATCTGATCTTTTATGCGACAAATGCGTTGCATTTCATAGCTGTAGAAGATCTTAAGGGTCGTTTTGAACAGGTTGAAAAACTGAAATCCGCGGATCTAGATGGTTTGCTAAGTTTACAATCAGCGATGGTTGCCCTGTATTACCATCGCATTTTGGATCAGGAGCGCGCGGAGAGAAATCGCTTTAAGCGCCTTCAAAAAGAAATTGAACGCAACAAACGTGACGCCGTTGATAATTTAAAACTGGAAGATAAGTCCGTTTGGCAACCGCAAGAACATGATAATGATTTACAAACGGTTTTGGAGGTTGTTGGGCATTTCTCTAAACTAGATTTCAATTTAGATATTCCTGTGGATCAAAATCTGTCTGTGGATGGTCAGATTGAACGCATTTGTCGTGATTCAGGTGTACGCATGCGTCATGTACGCCTGATTGGGGAATGGTGGAAGGATGACGTTGGTAATATACTCTGTTTTGATAAGAAAACAGGGAAGCCAATGGCTTTGTTAAACCTTGCTCAATATGGTGGGTTGGTCCGACGTTATTTCTTCTTTGATCCTGAAGCCCGTGAGATGATTCCGCTTGATCTGGATATGGATTTGGAACTGAATGAGGAGGCATACTACTTCATTCGTCCAATGCCGACAGATAAGGAAGAAGCCACCAGCTTCATGAAACTGGCGAGATTTACATATAAGCCATTTACAACTGATTTTATGTTGATGTTTGCTCTCTCTTTCTTGTCAGGACTATTGGGCCTATTCACACCTATTGCGAATAGATTATTGGTGGATCAAGTTATACCGGATGCGAATAAGGATCTAATGGTTGATCTGGCAATTGGTATGAGTTGTATGTCCTTGGGCTTATTCTTCTTCTCACTATCCCAAGGCATTATTTCGCTTCGCATTCAAACTGCTATGACGGCTCAGCTGCAATCCATGATCATGGATAGATTGTTAAAACTGCCGACCCGTTTTTATCGTAATTATAGTAGTGGTGATTTGCTTAATCGATCCATGATGATTTCGGAGATTAGCGCTGGTTTCTCCGGTACGGTGATTAATGCTGGATTCTCCTTACTATCTGTTTTGATGATGTTGTTAATGTGTTTTTATTATTCTTCAAAACTTGCATTCTTGGCGCTGATTGCAGCGGTTTTAACCAGTATTATTTCGGTTTCTTTCTCTTTCGTTATTCGGAAAATCGCCTTGAAACAAGAACGTGCTAGCGGTCATTTATTTGGTTTTATGGTGCAGATGGTAAAGGGTATTTCCAAATTACAAATTGCAGGTGCGGAACCAAGAGCTTTTGCCCAATGGAGTAAGAGATACGGACAGCAATTGAAGGATAATTATAAGGTTGCTCAGTTGCAGCAATATTCTTCAATGATCAATACATTTATCCAGACTTTTAGTACGATTGCGCTGTATTATTTTGCCGGTACGATGATCAAGGAAAGCATTGATTTACGTGAACTGGATCCATTAGCGCCAAGCCTTCTGACAGTTGGTAGTTTCTTTGCTATTCAAGGTGCTTTCAGTGCCGTGGTCGGCGGCGTGGTAAATTTCTTTTCAAGTTTTATTACTATCCACCAACAAATGGCGAAACGTGAATTGGCGCGCCCTATTTTGGAAGCTGAAATTGAGTCGGGAAGCGGTAAGAAAACACCACCTCCATTGGAGGGTTTGATTGAACTTTCCCATGTGAAATTCCGGTATTCTGAAGACACACCTGTTATTTTGGATGATGTTAGTTTACGAATTTTACCGGGTGAATTTATTGCGGTCGTTGGACAATCAGGTTGCGGTAAGTCGACAATGTTTAAACTATTGCTGGGGTTTGAAACGCCTGAATCTGGTCAAATTCTTTATGATCGTAATGATACGGCAAAATTGGATATGGTTGGTATTCGCCGCCAAATCGGTGTGGTTCTTCAAGAATCTTCCGTGAGTGCTGGGACAATTTATCACAATATCATTGGTGCTTCAAAAATGAGTATGGATGAGGCATGGGAAGCAGCAGAAGATGCAGGCCTTGCGGATGATATTAAAGGTTTCCCGATGGGATTGCATACGGTTGTGCCTGAAGGTGGTGGAACTTTATCTGGTGGACAAAAACAACGTTTGATGATTGCACGTGCATTAGCACAAAATCCATCAATTGTATTTTTCGATGAAGCCACATCCGCATTGGATAATAAAACACAGAAAATTGTTACAGAAAGTTTGAGACGACGAAAGGTAACCCGTGTTGTGATTGCGCATCGACTATCAACTATTCTGGATGCAGATAAGATTATTGTGCTGGGAGAGGGCAAAATCCTAGAGCAGGGTAATTATGAAGAACTCATGAAACTGGATGGTATGTTTGCTTCTATGGCGAAGAAGCAAACCGTCACAGAGGAGACTTAAATGAAAAAAGTATTATATATCTTGGGGCTGTTGGAAGACGAAGATATTGATTGGATGGTGACTGCTGGTCATCGTGAACAATATAAACCCGGCGATGAATTGGTTCAGGAAAATGTTCAAAATGGCAATCTTTTTATTATGGCAGAGGGTACAGTAAATGTGACGATCCGCGGTAAAAAAGTTGCAGAAATCACGCAAGGCGAGGTCTTTGGTGAGATGTCTTTATTAGATTCACGCCCGCCTTCTGCGACCATTGTGGCAAGTACAGACATCCTTGTATTGAGAATTGATTTTGATGATTTGGAAGCGCGCCTGAATTCTAATCCAAAGTTTCAAGGGCGCTTTTACAAAGCGTTGGGTGTTTTCTTGGCTCAGCGTCTACGTGTATTGAATCTTAATGTCATTTCCGGCGACTCTGCTTATACTGAAGATGAAGATGAGTTTATTGATGATGAGATTGATGAACAGGTTTTGGAAAAAATCACTTTGGCGGGAACACGTTTTAAAGTGATTATTGATAAACTTAAAAACGGATAAGAAACTTTTACCGCAGAGATCAAATGATGAAAAAGGCGCCCAAAATATTTTCTGGTAAAAACTGGCAAGTTGCCGGATTTGCAATGTTAGCGTTGAGTTTTTCAAAGCTTAGCGTTGCACAGGATTTTCATCTTTCCCCTTATTGGAATGAGTTTGAATTTCAAGGTGATAAGATCTCTTTATCTTTGGATAAAGTGCAGAAACAAACCGTCTTTAACGAGTTATTGCTTCGTCCGACATATTTGAATGTAGATTCAGCACAATCTGCTATCATTTCTGCTGATACTGCTTTTGACACTACAGTGACTGTTACAACCTCAACAGGACGCAGTGACAATGATGTTACAAATCTTCGTGGCGATCAGGATTCGCTTTCCGTAGGAGTATCAAAAACCTTCGAGCCGGGAACCGTTGTCTCTGCGACACAGACCTATACTCAAACTGATGCGGTTTCTTCGGGAACGGATTTGGATGGTGATGGTGATACCTCTACGTTATCTTTAACTCAGCCTCTATTGAAAGATGGAGGCTTTCTGGTCAATACTTTGACACGTGAGCAGGCGAAAATTAGTCTTACCAATCAAGAGCTTACCCAAATTGAAACCATGGCGACGCGTTATACAGAAGTAACGTCAGCTTACTGGGATCATTGGCGTTCATTTCAAAATTTATCCATTGCAATGGAACAATTAGCACTTGCAGAAAAACAAGAAGATTTAGCAACGAAACTGTCTGATGCAGGGTTAGTAGCTAAAGTAGAAGTTTTGCGTGCACAGACAGGTGTTGCACAGAGGTATGACGCGATTATTTTGGCTCAAACCAGTGTGATTGAAACCAACAATACAATGATGCGTCTGATCACTAGCAACCCAGAAGAACAAACAACAATCTTGATTGAACCTGAAAGTGCACCTGATGTTGTGGAACCTTTTGTAAAAAGAGAAGACGTTACTAACCTAGCCTTGCGTAATTCTTTATCTTTGCAGAAGTTGGATAATAATTTAGCTTCGTCCGATATGACTGTTGAAGCAGCAGATTGGCAACGTTATCCTGATTTGGATTTGACGATGAGTTATTCCGTGTCAGATGACATCTATAAAAATAGCTCTGTTCGGAGCGTGACCACAGATTCGGATGATTGGTCCATCGGAGTGACATTAACGATCCCACTTGGTTTACGTGAAACTGAAGAGGATTATCGTCAAGCTATTAACGCTAATTCATTAGCTAAATACGCTATCTCAAGTGAAAAAGTTAATATTGTTAAGACAGTTGAGAGCTCAGTAAATCGGGTTCATCAGAATTTCCGTCGTCTGCAGGCGGCAATTAATGAAGTTGATGTAACCACACGTATTTATGAAGCAGAACTGAAACAGTTTAACCGTGGAGAACAAACCAGTACGGAAGTTCTAAACGCGGCGCAGTTATTAGCTGATGCAAAAAATAAACGTGCCTTGGCACGAGCAGAATATGAAAAAAGCAAAGCAACAATTGATTTCTTAACAGGGGATACGAACGAAGTTGTTCGTGAGATCATTAATCTACCGGAGACATCAATACGTTAATATTGAGGAAGTGAAACTATGAGAAAACAAATCGATTTTTCAAAGTTAACTCTTAAGCAAATTCTCTTCTTTGTATCCGGGCTAGGCTTAAGTATTTTCGGAATGGTTATGAGCATCATTCTTTATGCGTCGAATCTATACGAAAATCGACAAGAATTCCCTGTTTCACTTTCGTTGAATACAGCGCAGCAAATATGTGAGGATTGTGTCCTGCAAGACGGTGATAGTATCTGGCTTGCAACGGATAACCGTAAAATCGAATACACAGATATTTCTCTTGTCGTCTCTGTTAATCCACGAGATGGATCGCAGATTTTCAAAAATGAATCTTCCTTTGTTGTTGTTAATTTGCGTAATCAAACTGATGGCGTTGTTTATTATCGTTTGGCAACTCCTGACAAACAAATTGGAAAAGAAGCGAGTATAGTTATTCAAAAAATTGGCAACGATGTATTGGATCAAGCCTCTTCTATCGTGATAAGACAATATAGTGGTATTCAGTTTAACCCAGTCTATATTCTTCTAATTATAATTGGGACGGTTTTACTAACTTTAGCTACCCGGAAACCAAAAGATGCTGCAAAATCATAAGTACTTCCTTCATTTTATTGCATTTTTTCTTATGTCACTATCGAGTATTGTGATCTTACAAATGGGAGTGGTTGGAAATACCCAAATGATGATATGGGGATTAATGATTTTGCAGTTGTCCTGGGGTATATTGATACTGAAACCACGTAGTTTGAAAGTTGGTCAATGGAAATATGCTCTTTTAGTCTTATGCGTTGTACAAATAGGGCAGTATGGTTTGAATGAGCATAATTTCGGCCATGGCGTATTTAACATATTGGATGTGATACGATATTTTGTTTTTATAGCGTTGGTTGAAGAGATATGGTTCCGAGGTATTCTGCAGGACTATCTCGGTCGTAATAGTTTTAAGGCAATCATTATCGCATCTGTTATTTTTGGTTTGTATCATCTTCCACATGGCTGGCCTATTGTTTTAACTACAACAGCTGTAGGATTATTATATTCTTTTGCCCGTGGATATGGGGCTGGTATCTTATCTCTGGCATTTGTACATGGGCTGATGAATTGGCTTAATCTTTCTTTTTACCCAGCACAAAATTTAAGGGTTGAATACACAGATTTTTTAATTGCATTTCCAGCTATTTGTATGATTGGTGTCGCTGGATTGTACCTTTTTGCCCGAAATAGGCAGTCTTTAAGTAGATAGATTCAATTTTAGTAAATAGTACTAGATTTCAAATAAGTTTCGTCATATCATTTGTGAAATAAATATATAAATAAAAATTAGATTTTAGGTCAGGGACAATCTCATGGGTGATCAAGCAAGTGCTGCTGAAATCGTAAGAGCATCTATTCTGGAACAAATCCGTAGAGAATCTACGGGCGGGTTTACCACAACAGTGGAAAATGATGATAAGTCGCGTTATGCGATTCAATCAAAATACAATATTTTTATTCCGATTAAAGGTGACGCAAATGGCGATCGCAGTCTTGTCTATAATACATTGACAGGTGCTTATGCGGTTTGGGACCAAAATGATATTGATACCTATAATGATCTGGAAAACAGTCGCCTTTTGGTCAATGATCCACGTCTTAGTAATTTCATTAATGCTGGTTATATGGTTGCCAATGATACTGATGAAACGGGTGAGTTAGAACAAAGATATATGGCTGCACGCCATGATCCAAATACCATGGTGATGACAATCGCGCCGATTATGGCATGCAACTTTGCCTGCGAATATTGTTTCCAAGGTGCTGATAAACCCGTCAAAAAAATGAGTGATTTGGTGCAAGAAGCCTTGTTACAATATCTGGATAAAGTATTGCCAGATTTGAAGGTATTGAGCATTAGTTGGTATGGCGGTGAGCCATTGATGGGCTTGAAAACCATCGAAGAACTCACCGTTAAGATGAAAGAGTTATGTAAAAAGCATGATGTGCAATATACAGCTTTTATCGTAACGAATGGCTATTTTCTGGACGGTAAAACAGCCAAGAAGCTATACAAATTAGATGTCGCAAGTTGTCAGGTGACGTTTGATGGCGCTGCGGAATCGCATGATGAACGCCGTTATCTGCTATCCGGGCGTCCAACTTATGAACGTATTGCAAAGAATATCGGGGAAGTTATTGATCAAACGCCTATTCAAGTTTCAATTCGTGTAAATATTGATCATCATAACAAAGATAACATTAAACATTTGATGGATGACTTAAAGTCACGCGGTTTTAATCATCGTACAAATTTGGGTATATATTTTGCCCCCATTGAATCTATCACTGAAGCTTGCCATAGCTGTAATGATATCTCGATGGGCAAAAATGAATATGCTATCATGGAAGCTGAACTCTATCGTTATGCTTTTGAAGCTGGTTTAACAGGCTTGCCACGTCCACCAATGATGCATGGCAATTGTGCGGCGGTGCGCCAAAATGGGTTGGTACTTTTACCAACGGGTGAGTTGCATAAATGCTGGGATACAGTGAATGATACGACCTTAAAAATCGGTACGATTTTTGAGCCAGAGGCAGCTTTTGAAAGCGCAATCCATAATGAATGGATGAGCTGGTCTCCATTTAACAACGATACTTGCCGCAGTTGTAAGATTTTACCAAACTGTACAGGTGCATGTGCGTTTAAATTTGTACATTCTGACAAGACATTAGGAGAGGGTGGTAGTCTTCCATGTCCAAGTTGGAAATTTAACATTAGTGAACGTTTGCTAATCCGTGCTGAAAAGAAAGGCATGATTACGCAGGAGGATATCATTGAAGAGAGCCAAACCTCCTCTTTGATGGTTGGGGCAAATCATTCTACGTCGGGCTTGTTTATTGGCGCGGCAGCGGAATGACCGTGGTTGGATAACCAAATAAAAAGAATGCTGAAAGATAAGTTATAATATCAAGACGCACATTTAGGGTTTAAGACGATTGAGGCTTAATAAATATTTATCCTTGTTCAAAAAGGGGACATAAAATGCAATTTGTAGATAAGCCATTTGGGGCTGATGTACATATTCTTGATCCTCAAACAGCTTTTATGGCAGGCAAGATCAAGACTTCTAATCTTGAAGATCTGCAAGTGTTTGAGAAAGCTTTTCCGGCAAATCCGGAAGTGATTGTGAATGTGGCAAAACAGCAGCAAGAAATGGAAGGAGCAATTGTTGAATCAGCTGACGATATTGCGCCTGAAAAGAAAAGTGACTTGTTGTTTTTGAACATCTTGCCACTTTGCTTTGTGCCACAAGCGGCTGGCGATTGGGATACAACTATCCATTTTAAAATTGGTGGTGCAGGTGAATATACAATTGTTGTTGCCAATGGCGAAGCAAATATTACCAAAGGTTTGAGCGGTGATCCTAGCACTGTTATTGAAAGTGATTATGAAGACTTCCGCTTGATTACACGTCACCGTGTATTAGAAGACAGTACATTGGTGACCGATGAACAGCTGGAAGAGTGGGATGATGATCTTGAGCTCGACATGGAGCTGAGCGATGATCAACTAGAAGCTGTTGCTGGTGGTAAAGGCGGCGGCGGTTGTGGTGCGGAAGCATCTGCAAACACTGTTTGTGGCGCGGATTCTTGTGGCGCTGCGGCGGGTGCGTCTGGGGCATGCGGGGCTGCGGCTTGTGGCGGTGATGCTAGTGTTGCTTCTGCATGTGGTGCCGCGGCTTGTGGTGCGGCTGTTGGTGCATATGGTGCTTGTGGTGCGGATGCTTGTGCTGCGGCTGCAGGTTACGGAACAGCTTGTGGCGCGGCCGCAGGTGTTGGTGCATGTGCCGGCGACGTTTGTGGTGCTGCAGTTGGTGCCGGTGTTTGTGCTGGTAACGTATGTGGTATTGATGTTCTTGGCGGCGCTGACATTGGGCCTTGTGGTATCAACGTTATTCCTTTGGTGCCAGGTACTTAATCTATATTATTTTAAGTCCAATAAATGATTTAAAAGCAGATGTGTTTAGCATCTGCTTTTTCTTTTCTAACGATTTGTTTTTGCTTCCACAATCTGCGGGATTGTCCTAGAATTTTTGAGTGAATAACGAATAGGAAAGATACATAATTCGGTGTCGACATTAACCCCAATTGCAAGATTTTTTAAGCAGGCTCTTCAGCGATATCCTGATCGTATTGCTGTGACTGAATTTCGTAAAAATGGAGATAAATCCTATACCTATGAAGAATTGGAAGAAGAGGCTGCATCTGTTTCTCATTTTCTGAAAACACAGACAGGTGTTGATGACAAAATCTTACTCACGGTTTCTCCCGGGTTTGGTTTTCTCTCCTTTCTGATAGGATGTTTTTACGCCGATAGGTTAGTTGCACCATGTTTTGAACCAGGAAGCAAAAGAACCGTAAATCGTTTCTTATCTATTGTTGATGGGTTTGCGCCAGATTTGATTATTGCCGATAAAGCTAATTCCATATTTGGTGACGTCAAAATCAGTAGTTTGATGGTGGATCAAATCCGAAGCAGTTTTAAAGCCCTACCACCGCTTGTGGAGCAATCTGTTTCACAAGATGAAGATCGACCAATTTTGGTACAATTTACGTCTGGATCTACATCTGACCCAAAAGGTGTTTTGTTAAGTCAGAAAAATATCTTATCTAATCTAAACGCAATTAATGGGCATTTAAAATTTACTCCGGAAGAGCAAAAAACGACAGTAACCTGGTTACCGCCATACCATGATTTAGGGCTGTTTAGCCATTTATTAGCTGGCCTCGCAATTTCAGGGCATCTTGTAATTCTCAAACCTATTGATTTTATTCGCAATCCAAAAAATTGGCTCAAAGCACTTTCAGATTATAAAGCTGATTATACAGGCGCACCTGACTTTGCTTTTCGTGCTTGTGTGAAACGCGTTGTTGGGAGGGATTTGAAAGGGCTTGATTTCTCGAATCTTAAGGCTGTGGGTAATGCTGCTGAACCGATTTCTTCTGAAACATTATATGGGTTTCAAAGATTATTAGAACCAGCAGGATTTAAGGAAAACGCATGGACACCTGCATATGGTTTGGCTGAAGCCACAGTTTTGGTTTCAGCAATGCCGATGAAACAAGGGCTAAGGATTAAATCAGTTGATCGGAATATCTTGCGGAAAGAAAATCGGATTGTTTTTACAAAAGAAAAAAATGCGCAATATGTTGTTGCGCTTGGAAAGCCTGTCGCAGATACGGCCCTTATGATTTGTGATCAAAAAACAGGTCAAGTTTTGGCTGAGCGGCAGGTTGGTGAAGTTCGGGTAAAGGGCTCATCTGTGGCCTTAGGTTACTATCATAATATAGAAGCAACACAGATCAGTTTCCATGATGGTATACTAAAAACAGGTGATTTAGGCTTTATTGATGATGGATATTTATACCTTACTGGCCGGACCAAAGATCTGATTATTGTGAACGGCGAGAATTTTCACCCACAAGATATTGAGCAGGAAATTTATGCCTTTCTTTCTATGGAAAAAGTAATCGCTGTTCAGGGGCAAGAAGGCGATATAAATCTGTTATTGGAACAACCACGTGGAAGTAATGATGATGATTTAGATAGGTTCTGTCAGCAATTCAATCAGATTGTGATGTCAAAAATTGGTTTGCCGCTGGATCGCATTATTGTTGTGAAATCTGGTGGTTTGCCACTAACCTCGAGTGGTAAGGTGCAACGTCAAAAAGCGCTGGAAATGCTTGAGGAGGGACTGTTAAGAGTTGTATATGAATATGGTAAAGAGAAGTCAGAGGCAACTCATCTTAATACAGAACAGTTCGTCCATTTGCTATCTGACTTTATTGATGCAACAGAAACGAATGTGGACCTGACAACATCTCTTCAAGATCTACGGTTTGATTCTTTGGCGTTTCTTCAGTTGGATTTGCAACTTGGGAAATCCTATAACCTATCGATGGATCTGGATGAATTGCCAGAAACCGTTGCAGATCTTTATCAAAGACTAGTGCCAATAAATACTGCAATCCGTAAATTCGATGATGTTGTTGATGTCAGTGTTAATGAAACTGTTCCGCATGTGTCATCTAGCTGGCAAAGCTTACATGATGATTTCAATAGTTTCCTGAAAACTAGTGGCTTGCTGTATGATAGTTCGGAACAAATTATTCAGTTAGCTCAAAAGCTATCATTATATTTATCAGGCTCAGCATCAAGAATTTTGGAAGATGCGAAAAGTATTCATGCAAATCAAATACAAACTGGTTGGTATTGGTATTTGCCCTCAATTCAAGAAAAGTTACGTTACTGGCAAACACATTTTTGTGCAGATTATAACCATTTAAAACATGTACTGACGCAATTGCCATCTGCTTCTATTCTTGTCTTGGCACATATGCATGGTTGGGAATGGATATTAGAAAACATCCTTTTAATTGCACATGAAGAAAGTTCAAACGTTATACTGTTAGGAGATTATCGCGAAATCGAAGTATTGCTGCGTAAAGGACATAATTATCGCAGACGAGAAATTTCAGATTATCTTAGCCAGACAATATTGGATGTGAATGATCCCCAGTTAAGTATAAAGCTTTTGCAAGCTGTACAAGAAAGTAAAACGATTATTGCGCTACCTGATACGATATTGGCTAAGGATCAATTACATCATCGATTGAATGTGGATTTCCTGAGTGCAAAGATGACACTTGCTGCGGGAATTCTTATTCTGGCTGAGGAAAAAAAACTTCCTGTGTATCATCTGGATTACGTTTTTAAATCAAAAGAGCTGTTTATAGATTTATACCAGCTACATGGATCAGTGATCGAAATGGGGGTAACCTATGCAGATAGGATTGCACAACATTATCGGGATTGGGCGCAATGGTCCATTTTGCCGACCGATTTGATTGCAGGTGCTGGAATGTCGAATGAAGCTTTAAGACATGAAAGCGATTTTCTGGATCAATATGGAGTGATAAAAATCCGATCCGGCGAATATGTTTATCTATCAAGTCTGGTTACGGGACGTAGTGTAGAGATTTATTATCAAGATTTCGAATTATTGATGGAAAAACAGTTGCAGGCGATCACAACGCTCTCAAAAAGTTATCCCTTGATTGGAAGCCTTTTTAAGCTGGAACAATGAACAGATGGCAATAAAAAACAAAAAAATAGCAATCATATCGATGTCTTGTCGTTTTCCTGCTGGGGCTGATAATCCGGAGTTGTTTTGGCAAAACCTGATGGGGCAAGTGGATGCTATTGGATCTATTCCTGAAAATCGATTTAACACAGATCGATTTGTGAATGATGTTGATGAAAAAACAGGTCATAGCTATACGGATCGTGGTGGTTTTTTAGACTGGAATCCAGAAAGTTTTGATCCTTTACCCTTTAATATTTCACCAAGGGAAGCTGCCAATCTAGACCCTCAACAACGCTTGCTGTTGCAGTTAAGTGTGGATCTGTTTCGTCGTGCGGGTTATCAGATTAACCAATTCAGCGATAAAGAAATTGGCGTATTTATTGGTGGTTTTTGTGTTGATAATTTATTGTTAAAGCTGGGGCCAAATAACTGGGATAATATCAACCCGCATACGGCAACGGGTGCGACCTTGACGATGCTTGCTAATCGTATCTCCCATGTATTCAATTTTACGGGTCCAAGTTTTACTTTGGATACAGCTTGTTCTTCATCCTTGGTGGCATTGCATCAGGCGGCACAAAATATTCAAAATGAAGAATGTGAAATGGCGTTGGTAGGTGGGGTGAATGTTATTATGTCGCCTGAATATTATATCGCCATGTCCAAAGGAAAATTCCTTTCAAAGGAAGGGCGTTGTGCCACATTTGACGAAAAGGCTGATGGTTATGTACGTGGTGAAGGTGGCGGATTAATTCTGCTGAAACCGTACGAGAAAGCTGTTCAAGACCAAGATAATATTCTAGCGGTGATTTCAGCAAGCGGTGTGAATCAAGATGGCCATACGCCGGGGATTACTTTACCAAGCTCCTCTTCACAAACTCGCTTATTGGAAAAACTACTGTCAAAAGCAGATATTAATGTTTCAGATATTGGATATGTGGAAGCTCATGGTACTGGTACGCAAGCAGGGGATCAGGCTGAAACGAAGACATTGAATCATGTATTTGGTTCGGCAGTTTCCGCAGAGTCCCCAATAATTCTAGGTTCTGTGAAATCAAATATTGGACATTTAGAAGCCGCAGCGGGCATTGCTGGTGTTATAAAAAGCCTGTTGATATTTGAGCATAAAACGATACCTGCCAATCTGCATTTAAATACTCTAAATCCTAAATTGGCTTGGAATGAAGGTTTCCAAGTTTCGACACCTGAACATATTTTCTCTTATCCTGATGATAAAAAAGCTATCCTCGTAAATTCCTTTGGATATGGCGGGACAAATGGGATGGTGATTTTAGAAAAACCAGAAACCGATTTATCTAGCCCAGTTCACCTGGATCCTCGGCAAAGGCCTTTCCCTATCGCTACATATAAACAAGAGCAGCTAACTGATGTTACTTCACAATTAGCTAATCTTTCCAATGACGTGCAGGAAAACTTCGCTGCATTTACGTATTCACAAGCCGTCACCAATGATATCGCGCCTTATCGCCAATTACATTGGTTTAACTCTCAAGAAAGTTTAAGCGAATCTTTGTTGAAGCCAGCGGATTTATCGATAGTGGATGTCGTTCACGACCCTAAAGCGGCTTTTGTTTACTCAGGTATGGGACCTCATTGGTGGAAAATGGGGCGTGCTTTATATCAAACGGAATCTGTTTATAGAGAAGCTATTGATGAGGTCGCGACACTTTTTGATAAACTAGCAGGATATTCTTTGCTGGGAGCTTTTGGCGATAGTCAGGAAAACTCTAGGATCGGACAAACAGAAATCGATCAACCGATGGGATTTGCTTTGCAAGTCGGGCTTACAAAATATTTGGCAGCAATCGGTTTGAAGCCTAGTTGTGTCATCGGGCATAGTTTAGGAGAGGTTGCCGCTCAATGGGCTTGTGGGATGTTGGGTCTGGAAGACGCTGTTGCGATTGTTTATCATAGAAGTCGATTGCAAGCCTCGACACGTGGTCAAGGTGGCATGCTAGCCACTGCTTTAAGTGAAGTTGATGCAGCTGCTTTACTTGAAGTTTACGATAAAGTGGATATTGCAGCAAAGAATAGCCAGAGTATGCTGACTTTAGCTGGGGATATCGATCAATTAAGTGATATTGCAAATATTTTGGAAGGCAGAGGTGTTTTTAATCAATATCTTAAAGTAGAACTTGCCTATCATAGCCCTTATATGGATATGATTGAAGATGAGTTAAGGGGCTCTATTTCCGCATTAAAGTTTCATCAGCCTAGTATTCCATTTTATTCTACTGCTTTTGGGGAACAATTTAACGGGGATATGTCGGTGGCGGATTATTGGTGGCAGAATATCCGACATGCGGTTTTATTTCAGGATGCCTTTGAAGCATTGGTCAGAGATGATTTTACCCATCTTGTTGAAATAGGCCCGCACCCTGTTTTAGCAAACCCTATCAAAGAGACACTCTATCATTTAAACCAATCAAAACCGTATTTTTATACTCTGCATCGTGGGGAGAATGAAGAAAGTAGAACGCGTGAACTGGTGACGGAACTTTACCAATCTGGATTTGATCTGAATTGGGAATATTGGTTTCCTGAGCGACAAGTTTATCCTTATAGCTTAAGACAAGATTCAGGGGCATCCATTTGGATCGAGTCTGCATTGTCGAAACAAACACGGTTTGGTTTGCCAAATTCACCATATCTTCTAAATCGTTTGAATGTGCCTGGGGCAGTATGGTCCGCAGATGTGAATGATCGCTTTTTTCCTTGGCTGAAAGATCATCTCATCCGGGGTAATATAGCGTTTCCTGCAGCGGGATATCTTGAGGCTATGTTGACGATTTCATCTCAACTTGCGCCTAAAGCAGATAGATTGAGTTTGCATGATATACGTTTTCTAAATTTGTGGCTGATGAATGAAAGAGATAACTTCAATCTGTATTCTCGAATTGATCCTATATCTAAGAAAATTGAACTACATAGCGGAATTCGCGGGCAGCTTTATCAACATCCGTTGCATGCAACTGCGACCCTATCAAGTGAACATATTGAAAATCTGGATATTAACGAAACTAGGATTGATGAGGAATTTCCAGTTCCCGCTTTTTATAATCTCGTTCAATCACTTGGGTTTGAATATAAAGATGCGTTCCAATCTATAGAGAAACTATTTTTCTCGAATGATTGTTTGTCTGTTGAACTAAATACATCTTCCATTGAAGATCATAATTATGCTTATCCGCCGCTACTGGATGGTGTTTTACAGGCCGTGATTGCGTTGATGATCACCCGCCATGATATTCAGATGCAGGCAGTACCTTTTGCTATTGAGCATCTAACCCTGTTGCGCGCGCTGCCAACAAGAATCAAGGCATTTATTGAGCTTCGCTGTCTCGAGGAAAAACAAATCATTGTTGATTTTGTTATCCGAAACGAGAATGAAGAAATTTGTATGTTTGCCAAAGGTGTAACATTCGTTGCATTGCCTTCTGGTAAAAACGTGATTTCTGAGGCTTTTGTTGAAGCATGGAAAACAGCTGATGAAACATCGTCTGATAAATTAATCGATTTCGAAAAAGAAGTTTATTTGCAAGATACAGGACAGCTTCCAGAGGCTGTGGATCAAGTTAAGAAGCTTATTTTTAAGGAATTAAAACCTTTTATTCACAAGGGTGCAGGAAATATTCTGATTCAGGTCGAGCAACGGACAGAGTTAACCCCATTATCAAATATGCTTATTGGTTTGATCAAAACGTTGGAGAAAGAAGGTGTAACCAATGTTTATTTGCGTATGGGGAATAAGGGTGAGCTAGATCGCTTGAATACCTTAAAAAAACCAATGCTAAATCAAATCTCTTCTATTACAGAAGAGGCTGTTAAGGTACCTGAAATTAAGAAAGTAGAGTTTGAGGAGATACCTAATTCAGAGTTTCCTCTAAAAGATAAGTCGGTTCTAATCACGGGCGGTACAGGAGGTTTTGGTGAGAAAATTGCCTGTTGGTTATATTTGAATGGTGCTTCGCGAATTGTTTTGGCCAGTCGGTCTGGTGTTTTAAAAGAGGGTAAGAATTCTACGTTGCCTCCAAATGCAGAGGTGGTAAAGCTCGATGTAGGAGATCGCCAAGCGATTAGATCATTTTTTAGCCAAGAAAAAGAGCATGATAAACCAATCACTGTTATTTTCCATGCTGCAATGATATTGCAAGATCAGTTTTTTAGTAATTTGTCACCAGATATGCTGGATAAAGTCTTACACCCAAAATTAACTGGCGCCATTAATTTAGATCAAGAGAGCCGTGATGGTTTAATAGATTATTTTGTGATGTTCTCGTCTATCGCAAGTGCTTTGGGTAATCAGGGGCAATCCGCATATGTGATTGCTAATCGCGCTATTGAAAATCTGGTCCTTGAAAGACGCCAGCAAGGTCTGCCTGCGCAAGCAATTCAATGGGGTGCTATTGCAGATGTGGGTGTGGTAAGCCGTGATAGTGCTTTACAAAAAACGCTCGCAGCAAAGGGTATTGAGGCCATTACAAGTGAAGAAGCTCTTAATCGATTTGAACAGATACTTTCTACATCAAATACGAATGATCCTGTGATTGGAATTTATAAGTATAGAACCAATACCAATAGTATGAAGAGTGATCATAATATAGGGTTGATCGCGGAACTTCAAAAATTAGATAAAAAAGAACAATTTGCTTTGTTGGTTGAGTTTGGGTGTAAGATTTTGGCGGGTGTTTTGAAGCAAGAGATTGATTATGTTAATCCAGCTCGTCCGATCAACGACTTGGGTATAGATTCATTGCTTTCCGTTGAAGTCTTACTGTCATATGAAAAAGAGCTTGGCCGGAAAATACCTTCGACTCTGTTTATGGGTCATTTATCATTAGACGAAATAACAGAACAGATAACTAAGCTGATTGATTAAAATAGATTTTGGCCAGAAACGCGCACAGGATTGCCGTTTTTATCGTAGACGAAACTTGCGATTTCTAGAAAATCAAAAGGGATTTTCATACCGATTTTATGTGCAATGCGAAAGTTAATTGCAATATCGGGTGGCGTTACAACACCAACAGGCATTTCACCTGGATTAGCACCGTTTAGAATATCTAGCATATAAATTGCGGCAAGATGGGCATTTGATTCAAAGCCGATGCCAATGGAAACCACAGCAGAATCTTCCCCTTCTTTTACCACATTGGTGACAGCGCTTAATACCGGAATATCTTGAGCAAGCTCATTTATAAGGCGTATTTGCTGAAACACAGAGGTCGAGCCAGTTAACCAAATCATACTTTTGCTTAGGTCGGGGTCGGTTTCCTTCATACGATTAATTGCGTTCGGAAGCATCATCTGTAATTCGTTAGCGGCATCATCACGATTTTTTACCCCAATATCAAATATTTGAATATTATAATCACCCGATATCTCTTTCATTGGTTGAAATTGTGTTAGGACCGCAGATTCATTTTGCTCAGCATAGAGAATTGCTAGGTTTTGTACGTCCGGATTTAATCGCAATAAATATTGAAATAAGGTTTCCGCGGATGCATTCAAAGAGGTGAATGCCACATTCGTTCCACTGCCTGATTGATAATCCTCAAGTTGCCCCATTAGCACTGGATCTTTTGAGGTGACTGTAACGACTGGGATTTTCCCATTTGAATAGTTACGTAAAAGCGAACGTGTTGTCGATGAACCCATGCTGACAAGCAGATCTACATTGTTGCTTTCTGCTGTTTGAAGTGCTGAGAGAACATTTTCTACGTCTTTGCCAATGAAAACCACGTTGAATTCTGCATTTACGCCACGTTGCTCGAATACTTTGAGAACTTGGGATATTGCGATGTCATAGGCGCTGGACTTTTTGCGATAAATTACCATGACGTTAGCTGAAGGTGTTGCTGGTGTTGTTGCCAAACTTTTGTCACGCGTGATTTGAATATGTTCTGTGTCTATTACATCGAAGGTCCAGCCAACAGTTTTGGTATCTTGATAGGCAAACCAATCAGTTAGTTTCACAGAGGTGTTTGCTTGCGCCGATAATGGAAATATGAACATGGATAAACATAATAAAAGTCTAAATGCCGTCCATTTTGTGAAGATAGTTGTAGCGTTCAGATTCATTTGTCTTACTCCCTTTTCCAGCAATGGGATCATTCTTGTTCAGCGAGTTCTGGTTTTCGGCCTAAAGGTATCCAAAACACGATTGCCATGACAGCTATCGTAATACCAATATATATAAGTGCTTCTGGGCTGTTATCCATCCAAAATAGAAGATTCGCAACAATCATTGGCCCTGCAACATGCCCAATACGTTCCAAGAAGCGATATGTCGCAGCCGAAGCCGTTTTCCCCACATGTTTGACAGATTGACTGCTTAAGGCATGTGTCACGATAGGTGCGTTGATCAAGCCATGTGCAATACCAAGGATGAAGACACCGCCTATGACAAGGTAGATACTTATATCAACAATAGGTATGCCGATGATCAGTGCATTTGAATTTGTAACACCAATAAGCACCAATCCAAGGGAAGATAAAATTGCACCTAATGATAAAATTGCTATTTTTCGCCCTGTTCTATCAACAAGTTTGGCAGCAAATTGACTCGTTAGAAGAACGCCAGCCGCGTAGAACATGATGATTTGGCCAATGGTATCATTTTTATACCCCAATGCATTAAGTATGACTGGCAAAGCATAAATTGTGACGCCGGCCAATACAGCTTTTGTGGGAATACCGATCAAGATAAGCGACCTGATAAATTCAAGATCTTTGAAGAGGTAAAGAATGCTTTGTGGTTTCTGTGTGGTAACCACTTCTTTATGGTTTGGTATAGAAAATTCTGCGGCTGGTTTTTGATTTACCAGTGTGAGAAGAATTAATCCCATGAGAAGGGCTGATATTGCGGTGGCGGTCCAGAAAACGCCTGAAATTCCGATGTAGATAGAGAGCAAAGAGCCAATTGCCGCGCCCGAAATAATGGCACCGTTAAATCCGTAAACGATGATATTTGCACCTTGTGTGGACTTGTTATGATCCGCATTTACCAAGATGTATGATTGAACACCAATTAGCAGCATCCCTTGGGCTATGCCAGAAATCAGTCGTGCGGATAGAACGGAATAGAAGTCTAAGCTTGAAGCAAGCATAAATTGGGCAAGAACGGATAAGACAGCCCCCCAAAGTAAAAGTGGACGATAACCATAGCGATCGGCTAGTTTACCGGCAGGAATCAAGGATACTGCGAAGGCAACAAAGAATGCTGAAAAAATAGGCGCTGCGAGAGATGCTTGTACTTCAGAATGTGCAACTACATCACGAAGATGCTGCGGCAAGAATGAGGCATTCAGGGTTTCAACCAAGACAGCAATGAAGAAGACTGGCTTGATCATATTGATCCCTTTTCGCCGATCTGGTTGATCAGCGGGAAGGGCTTTAATTCCCCGTGAAGAAAATCTACGTCCTATGTTGAAAGAGATTTGAATTAATAAAATCGCAAGGAACACTGTCGCCACAAATAGGGCAGCAAAATTGCGAATATTGTCCAAAACAGCATTATAAACTAATTCTTTTGGTGTATTTACGCTGACCAATAGCTTTAAGTTATCCGCGTCGTTTAGAATGCTGCTATGGGTAAATACATCTTGATGGGCCGAATTATCATTCACGCTGTCAGATGAAAACAGAATTGTGCTATTGCGGGTGACATAAACGCTGCTGATTTCAGGATTTAAGGTGCGATACCGTTGAATCATTTCATCAATCCCGCTGAGATCATCAAATTGTAAGCCCATAGAAGATACAATTTTTAGACGCGATGACAGATTATCTGCCATAGCTTTAGTCGTTTGTTGTACACCTTCTGAATAAAATTGAACCACGACCATCGAGACAATGCCCGCCGCTGCGAGGAAAGATGCACCAAAGATAACCTCTTGTGGCCATATTTTAAAACGCCACTTTGCTGTTGCCAGATAAGATAAAAAGAAAGTGCCCCCTAAACATGAAGCAAGCCACGGTAAGATATTTATAAAGGCAGATTTAAGTTTGTTCCCCATAATGGATTTAGGTGTGACTAAAACCAATAAGCCTTCTGTTTGGAATTTACCTTCTAATGGAAGGGCTATTACAAAATGATCAGGGTGATTAAATGATTGATCAAAATCACTTTGCCCTTCAAAAAAGCTTTTAACAGCATCTGTTGTTACTGGGTTTTTGTTATCTGTGCGATCTAAATTTGCTAGGATATTACCATTTTGATCAAATACGATAACGGCGCCTAGATTTTTGTCTGTTTCCCCAATTGTAGCTATTAATTCCGGGAAGCCAATGAACTCTTTAAGCGGCAACCCTAATTGTAGGAAAGATTCAGCAGCATCTTGAATTACTTCACCTTGCGCCTGCATTTTGGAGGTCTCAAATTGAGGCGCGGTGCGCAAAACCTCTCCATATCCAACATAAACAAGTAGTAAGAAAGATAAAAAAGTAGTGATTAAAACAGGGAAGGTAACTTTTAATTTTTGCATTTATAGATTCCCGTTATCCATATACAAGGTTTTTAAATTTGCCCCCAAGATACTCATGATAAGTGAATCATAGTCACTGTTAATTTGTTTCAGTCCACAACATACCAAACTTGTTACATCAGCTTGTGGTGCTTTTAAATCTGGTTTGGGGTTTGCTTCTAATACATTGATATTGCCATTATGGTCTGCACGCAAGTCAAGTCTGACAAGTGTTTCTAGATTAAATGATAAAAAGATTTCTTGGGCTATATCAGCGAGTTTCTTTATTATTTCAGGATGATTAGCAGGTGTGAGGACTTCAAAGCGACTATTGTCGATTGGTTTTACATCCATTGAGGTGAAAATTTTCTCATCCATTTCAAGATTACGTTTGGTGTAGGAAAAAGTAAGAGGTTTATCTAGCTGATAAAAATCTGACTTTTGCCAAAAAATGGGCTCCATAACCGCGACAGTATATTCATCTCCTGACAAAAATTTTTCAACTAAAACAGCACCGTGGCTGTCGTGACAAATCCTAGGTATAATCGTTATGAGTTCATCAATGGTGTCAACATATTCGACCATGACGGATCCACGCCCTGTTACAGGTTTAACTATGAATGGACCATTGTAATCACCAAAGTTTCGTTTGTATTTTGTATTATTCGCACCGGTAAAGTCTTCTCTGTTACTGTTCCAGACAAAAAATGGTGAGGTCGGTATATCTTTGGCTCGTAAACCCCATTTCAGAAGATGTTTATTGTCCAAGACTGTAGCATTTGTGGGGTTATGTCCGATATAGGGAATTCCGGCCATTTCTAATAATGCAGGTAGATGGCTGACAGGATTTATACCTTGAACCCCACCACTATTGATCCAAACAAGGTCAACTTTTTCTTCTTTTAATTTTGAAAGTAAATCTATGCCTTCTGCAAATACGAATATGTTTTTAAATCCATTTCGCTTTAAGGCTTGGGCAATATCATTTGCAACTATCTCGTAGCTTTTCCAACTACGTGTATTTATGGACTTCCTTATGACTTTATTTGGGTCTTCTTTTGATCCCGCATAAACAACAGCAATGTTGAAGGTTTCTTTGATGTTTTCGACATATTTAGATAAATCAGGTAGTTTTTTCATAAAATTTCAGAACATAACCTTTTGACTTAGATATGTTTCTGCCCCTGTTCCGGCCCTGAACCCAATGTTAACAAAATTGAAAG
>NZ_SMMC01000124.1 GCF_009711445.1 Curvivirga aplysinae
TTAATTCCTCTGGCAAGGTAAGGATCAAATAAATGAAGAATAAATTACCCTTAAACGAAGTATTACTTGGTGATTGTATAGAATTACTTAAGTCATTACCTGATGAGTCTGTAGATATGGTATTTGCAGACCCACCTTATAACTTACAGTTAAAAGGTGAATTACATCGTCCAAATAATTCAAAGGTGGACGCTGTTGATGATGATTGGGATAAATTTTCCAGTTTCGCATCCTATGACAAATTTACGAATGATTGGATGAAAGAAGCGCGTCGTGTCTTGAAAAAGGATGGCACCATCTGGGTGATTGGTAGTTATCATAATATCTTCCGCGTTGGTTCCACCATGCAGGACTTGGATTTCTGGATGTTGAATGATGTGGTATGGGTCAAAACAAACCCGATGCCAAACTTTAAAGGCCGTCGTTTCACAAATGCACATGAAACAATGATCTGGGCGTCTAAATCCGAAAAGTCTAAATATACATTTAACTATGATGCGATGAAGGCAATGAATGATGACCTTCAAATGCGTTCTGATTGGGTGTTACCGATTTGCAGTGGTGGTGAGCGCCTAAAAGGGGAAGATGGTAAAAAAGCACATCCAACACAAAAGCCAGAAAGCTTGTTGCATCGTGTGATTATTGCCTCCACAAATCCGGGTGATGTGGTCCTTGATCCGTTTTCTGGTACAGGCACAACAGCAGCAGTTGCAAAACGTCTAGGTCGTCAATATATCGCGCTGGAACGTGAACAATCCTACTATGATGTATCTCAGAAACGCTTGGCAGAAGTTGCAGTTGCAAGTGACTTGGAAGCTGTGTCTGTAACCCAACCAAAACGCAAAGAGGTTCGCATCCCATTTGGTCGTTTGGTTGAAGAAGGTCTTTTGAACCCAGGTGATAAGCTTGAAAGTCCTTGTAAGAAACATGTGGCGAAAGTACGTGCTGATGGCACAATTGTAACCGGTAGCCATACAGGATCTATCCATAAAGTAGGTGCGGCAGTCCAAGATGCGCCGAGTTGTAATGGCTGGACATATTGGCAGGTAAAAGCCGACAGCCGTAAGAAAATACCGATTGATGTTCTTCGTCAAAAAATTCGCAGTGACATGGGTGAGGCAGTGAAACAAGCACTGACCGAGAAATTTGAGCCTAAGTCACGCAAAAGAGCTCCACGTAAAACCGATGTCACATCGGAGATGCGTGTAAACTAACTCTTGCCGGAGTGGTAGCGGGTTTGGGAGATGCGCCCAATATGACCTGTTATCTAAAATGGGGTCTGCTTTTGATCGAGCGGGCCCCTTTTTCTTTATCTAAATTCATTTCTATTGATCTAGATTATTTTCTTTTCCAATTAATAGGCGTATACAGTTGCAAGTCATTCTTAATTAGATGGGGCATAGATCATGTATTCACGTCGTCAAATCCTAAAGGGATCGTTATATGGAATGGGGGCAGCGGCGGTAGGTAGTGGTATTCCTCTCACATCAGAATTGATGGCATCTACTCCACGTACAGATTTTGTGGCCCAACATATTTCCCATAAATTGGGGACAAATGATGTTGAAACAAAAAACATGTATAGCTTTGGTCCCACAATCCCACCGACGATCCGCATGAAACGTGGTGAAGAATTCCATGGGCGTTTGATTAATAATCTGGAAGAACCAACAACGATCCATTGGCATGGCTTTAGACTTCCCAACAATATGGATGGAGTTGCCTATCTGACACAGCCATATGTCTATATGGGTGATAGTTTCGATTATAATTTTGTTCCGCATGATGCGGGGACCTATTGGTATCATCCACATTGTAATTCTTTGGATCAACTGTCATACGGCATGACCGGTATGATTATTGTCGAAGAAGATGACGATCCGGGTTTTGATCAAGACATTCCGATTAATCTTCGAGATTTCCGATTGGGTGGTGATGGGCAATTTATTAAGTTATATCAGCCCAGAAAGACCGCGCGGGCAGGTACATTTGGCACCATGCGCACAACAAACTGGATGAGTGAGCCGACTTATGAAGCGCAGGCCGGAAGCCTTGTGCGTTTGCGTCTTTGCGTCACAGATGTAACACGGATTTATAAATTATCTTTGCCCAAAGATGGAGAGGCAAAAGTTATCGCAGTGGATGGACATCCTTGTGAGCCATTTCCATTAAGGCATTTCTCTATAGGACCGGGACAGCGGGCCGATGTTGCTTTACGTGTACCTGATGTTGAAGGTACTGAAATTGCCATTACAAATTATTCCTCAAACAATCCTTGGGATGTGGTTAAGATCAAGGCCAAAGGTCAATCTGTTAAACGTGATTTGGCTGAGATTGGTGCTTTGCCTGATAATCCAGTGCCACGCCCTGATTTATCTAATGCGGAATATATCCCGATGGAATTTTCCGCCGCCGCGGAGAAGGCAGCGGTCCCTAATCCAATCTGTGGGGGATTAGGTTTTAAGTTTTGGGCTATTAATACATCCGTCTGGCAAAAAGACGGTGCAGGCGACCCTAATGAACCGATTAAAGTTTTAAAGAAAAACAAGTCCTATGTTTTTGAATTTATTAATCGTACACCTCACACACATCCGATCCATATTCATGGGATGACGTTCCAAATATTAAAAAGTAACAAACGTGAAGTTGCACCTTGGTGGACGGATACGGCCTTGGTCTTGCCGGATGAAAAAATGCAAGTTGCGTTAAAGCCGGATACCGAAGGGGATTGGTTGATCCATTGTCACATCTTGGAACATCAGAAAAGCGGAATGACCGCATTCATGCGGGTGGAATAAAGGCGTAAATTTTTACGCTTTTTCTTCTGCCAAGACAGGAATTAACTGGCTGGGTGTATCTTCAGGTTTACCAAGTCCTTCAGGCAGTTTCTCCAGATAAAGAGATGTGCTTGGGAAAGCAAAACCAGTTCCAGCATTTTCAACGACTTCTTTGATATCAAATGCAAGCTGTTCTTTGATCTTTAACCATTCCCCCCAATTTGTGGTTTGGGTGAAACAATAAAGCATAATATCGATGGAGCTTGCGCCAAAACTGTTGATACGTACAAAAGTGGATGCTTTATCTGCAGATACAAAGACATTCGTATCTGAGACAAGTTTTTCAATACCATCACGGATTTCTTTTAACTGATCCACAGAAGTTCCATATTCAACACCCAAAATCCAATAGATACGGCGATGAGTCATTTCGGAAAAATTGATCACAGGATTATCGGAAAGGGCTGTGTTCGGAACCACAACAGGTGCTTTATCAAACCGTCGGATGCGTGTTGATCTGAAGCCGATATTTTCAACTATACCCTCAGTCACACCGGAAACTTTAATCCAGTCCCCATTTTTAAAGCGGCTTTCAGCTAAAATCAAAATGCCTGCAATTAAGTTTTTAAATAGATCCTGCGCGCCTAAAGCGACAGCCACACCGAATAAGCCAAGGCCTGCAATCAAGGTGCCGACATTAATGCCCCATAATTCCAAAATAGCGGCCGCCCCAATTGCGGCGACTAAAACTTTTAGAATATTAGAAATCCAGCTGAGCAGTGCAGAATGTAGCCGTTTGTTTAGTTTAGTTGCGCCAAAAACAAGATATGAAAATTGCCCCAGTAATCGGAAGAGGCCCCAGAAAAAAGTGAAGACGATCATAGATCGAGTGGCTTTTTCAAAGATGGGCGCCAAAGCACCTTTCACATCCAGATATTGAGTGGCAAAGAAGAAACCCATTACAATTGGGATAAATGTCAACGGCCCTCTTAGAGCTTCTAAAACCTTACGATCAATATCGTTACTGGTGCGATGGGCAAAGGCCTCAATACGTGACAAAACAACGCGGGTAAAAACGCGTCTAATCAACAAGAAACCTATAAAAATGCCAATGGCGTTTATGTAACGACCAAAATCAACGCCGGCATAACCATTCTGCCAAACCTCGATAACTAATCGCATGAAATCGCCGAAACTATTGATGTCCATTTGAAGCCCTGTATGTGTTCTTTGCCAATATTGTTCTCAATTTAAGGAGATTTTAACGCTGTGCAAGGGAAACTGCTTTTTTAAAGACAGTTGGCAATCCAAATTCATCTAATTGATCTAGCGAAAGCCAAAAGTAATTATGCGGTAAATCACAAGTATTAGAGAGCGTGATTTTGCCAACAGAAAGAAAAAGATGGAAATGGGTGAAGGTATGTTTGGCTTCGCCTTCTGCTAGTTGATGTTCCAGTTTTGGGAGGAATTGCATTTTTTGCATAAGAGTGTCGATATCCGGCTCTTGTCCTTCAATCCAGTCTGTCCCCGGCAATCCCGGCATCTTGCCTAACAATCCTTTTTCTGGACGACGTTCCAACAGTAAATAACCATCCAAAGTCGTGATCCAAAGGCTCAGCCCTTTTCTGGTGGGTTTGATTTTCTTTGGTGCTTTTCTAGGTAATCCTTCCGCCTCCAACTTGCCAAGACAATGTGGTTGAATTGGGCAAATAGCACATTTTGGGGATTTAGGTGTGCAAATTGTCGCGCCCAAATCCATTAAGGATTGTGCATAATCACCTACACGGCTATCCGGTGTTGCAAGATTTGCAAGACGATAAAATTCTGCTCTTTCTTTGGGAAGCTCTGCATAAGATTTAAACACGCGGCTCATGACACGCTCAATGTTGCCATCTACGACGACAGCGCGTTGATTAAATGCGATTGAGGCGATGGCTGCTGCTGTGTAAGGACCAATGCCGGGAAGCATTAATAACTCTGCTTCGGTTTCAGGAAATTGACCATTGAAATCCTGCATGATGGTTTGTGCACATTTGTGCAAATTCCTTGCACGTGCATAATAACCAAGTCCTGCCCATTCTTGCAAAATATCTTCCAGCGGGGCATTCGCCATATCACTTATATCTGGCCAAAGATTGGTGAATTTTTCAAAATAAGATTTTACGGTAGCAACGGTCGTTTGTTGCAACATGATTTCGGACATCCAGACATAATATGGATTGGCTTTTATACCCGGATCGTGACGCCAAGGTAAATGGCGTCGATGCTGATCATACCAATCTAACATTGGGGGGGCTATTTTCTGGCCGAGCGCAATTTCGGTTTTAGTTGCGTGATCCATCCTGATCTATCTTTTCAATCTTTTATCTTTGCCAAATTATTGTTTTTCAAATTGGTAAACTAGCCCTTGGAATTGTGCAAGAGATGAGGGATATTAGTCTGATGAGTGAAAGTTATAAAAAACGTCCCTATAAACCGAAACGTAAAGCCGTTACACGACCTGTTGGTGAGATGATTCCGGGGTTGACCAAACGTGCCTTGGGGAAATATGGATTTGGTCAAGTCAGTCTGATTACTGATTGGCATCGTGTCGTTGGGGAACGTTTGGCGCAATTTTCTCAGCCGCTGAAATTACAGTTTCAACGTGGTCAACGCATGGGGGGCGTATTACATATCCGTGTGACTGGTGCTATGGCGCTTGAATTACAGCATATGGAACCTTTGCTTATTGATCGGATTAATACATATTTTGGGTATGGGGCTGTCGCATCTATCAGATTGAAGCAGGTTGGATCCTTGCAGGCGATTCGCAAAAAAACACCTGATACGGCACGAAAACGTGAGAAAAGCCTGAAACTGGATGATGACCAGAAAAAGGCAATTGAGGATCAAGTTTCCCATGTGGAAAACCCCGAAATGCGAGAATTACTGCAGCGTTTGGGAGAATCTGTCGCGCGCCGTAATCTTGCCACAAAGTCGTCATAGATAAATGTCGGGTGGGAAGAGACGGTTGCTTGCTTTTCCATTCTCACAGTATATTTAGGTTTAAATAATAAGAACCGTATCACACGGGTTAAGGAGAATTTTGATGTCCCTACGGGCTCTATTGGCAGTTGGTGCTGTTGCTGTTACCGCAGCAGGTGGTTATTTTGCATATTCCTCTTCTCAAAATGGGCAAGAGGTTGCGTTGAAGGAATTTGAATCTGTATCATTTATTTCCTCCGCACAGGCCGCGAATTTCAAAGCGAAAGAAGTTGATACGACCGATTATGGCGAAGATGCACGTATTTTTGGTGATCCAAATGCACCTGTAACTGTGTTGGAATTTGCGTCTATGACATGTGGTCATTGTGGTGCTTTCCACAATGAAAAATGGCCTGAACTGAAAAAGAAATATGTTGATACGGGGATGGTGAAATTCGTATTTAAGGATTTCCCATTTGATCAACGTGCGGCAGGCGCATCTATGATGGCGCGTTGTGTGGCCGATGATAAATATTTTGCTGCTGTTGGTGCTTTGTTTAAGACACAAGATAAATGGGCGCGCGCGCAGGACTATATGGGAGAACTTGGCAAGATTGCGAAACTTGCTGGTTTATCCGAAGAGAAATTTGAAGCATGCATGCAAGACGAAGCTGTTCTTGATGCGGTCTTAAAAGATCGTCAGGAAGGCATGCAAAAGTACAAAGTTGATTCAACACCGACTTTCTTTGTGAATGGAGATGAGAAAATTTCCGGTAACGTTCCATTGGAAGATTTTGAAGAGGTGCTTGATTCCTACTTTGAATAAGTAACCACAAGGTCGGCTCATGATGGGGTTATGGGCCGATCTTAATTGTGAAAAGGGGTAAGGGGATTTGCAGTTTAAGAAGCTGAGATTACACGGCTTCAAATCCTTCGTTGATCAAACGGAAGTCTTGATTGAGGAAGGATTAACAGGTGTGGTCGGTCCAAACGGCTGCGGCAAATCCAATGTGATTGAATCTTTACGCTGGGTGATGGGGGAAACGTCCGCTAAACGTATGCGCGGTAAAGAAATGGACGATGTGATCTTTGGTGGGTCAGGCAATCGTCCGCCACGTAACATCGCCGAAGTTACCCTGACACTTGATAACAAAGATCGCAACGCGCCATCCGCTTTCAATGATACTGATGAACTTGAAATTACACGCCGTATTGAACGGGGGAAGGGATCAGGCTATCGTATTAATGGACGCGAAGTACGCGCCCGTGATGTGCAGCTTCTCTTTGCGGATTTAGCGTCTGGTGCGAATTCAACTGCGATTGTATCCCAAGGGCGCATTGGGGCGCTTATTGGTGCGAAACCAGCAGAACGCCGTACACTTTTAGAAGAAGCGGCGGGCATTCGTGGTCTCCATTCACGTCGGCATGAAGCTGAATTGCGTTTGAAAGCGGCAGAAAGCAATCTTGAACGATTAGAAGATGTGATTGCTGCTTTGGATGTCCAAAATCAAGGTTTACAGAAACAAGCACGACAAGCAAATCGTTATCGCCGTCTCTCTGAACAAATACGACGATTTGATGCCATTCTGTTACATTTACGCTGGACCAGTAATGAAGAACAATTGGTTCAAGCGCGTGCGGCATTAGCCGAAGTAGAAGAGATCGTTCATGAGAAAACTCAGTTGGCGGCAAGTGGGGCTTCCTCACAAGCAAAAGCAGCTGAAAAATTACCGGAATTGCGTAAAAAAGAAGCGGAAGCAGCAGCCGAGTTACAACGTTTACAATTGGCAGAACGTGAATTAACCAATGAAGAAAGCCGTTTACAACAATCCCGTATGGATTTGGAAAATCGTCTTCGCCAATTAACCTTGGATATGGAACGAGAACGTGCGCTGGAAGGAGATGCACGCCAGGCTTTGGAACGTTTAGCGTCGGAAAAAGAAATGCTGGATGATGGTTCTTCTGATCAATTGGAAATGGTTGAAGAATTAAAAGAAGCTATGGAAGTGGCACAAGAAGAAGTGTCAGAAAAAGAAGTTCTTCTTAATCAGTTAACGGAACAGGTTGCCGGCCTAGAAGCACAACGTAATGCGTTAATGCAACAGGGGGAGCAGGCTGCAAGCCGTATCGAGCGTTTGAAGGAACGGGCGTCTGAATTGGCGATTGAAAAAGAGAACCTCGCACAGGATATGGAGTTGGTGGAAGAGCTAGATTTGGCAGAAGAAACTGTCATGGAAGCGGAAACCACTGTGGAAGCAATGCGAGAGGCTCTTGAAGTTGCCGAAGAAAGTTTACAACATTCAGTAGCAACGGAGCGTGAGGCGCGTGATCGTCTTCAATCGGAAGAAGTCGAAGGACGCAAGCGTATTGATGCAACCGAAGCTGAAAACAGACATGCGCTTCAAGAAACAGAAAAAACATGGCGTGATAAGTTAAATAAAGCAGAATCCAAGCTGCAAAATTTAAAAGCTGAATATGAAGCATTAGGGAAAATATTAGCAGCTTCTTTGACGGATATTGCAGAGCCCCTTGCTGAACATATTACTGTGGAAGCAGGTTATGAAATGGCGCTTGGCTCAGCCTTGGGGGACGAGCTGGATGCATCTATTCAGGCAGGTGAGCCGATTAGCTGGCAGGAAGTTCCCGGGGCGGAGAGTTTTAACTTACCATCTGATATGAAGTCATTGCTGGATTTTGTTAAAGCACCCAAAGCTTTGTCACGACGTTTATCTCAAGTGGCTGTGGCTGATAATGCTGATGCTGCAGCGAAGATGCAAAGTCAGCTTAAACAAGGACAACGTATTGTTACCAAAGAAGGTGGTTTATGGCGCTGGGATGGATATACCATTGTACCGGATGTTCCTTCGTCGGCTGCACAAAAACTTGAACAAAAGAAACGACTGGAAGAATTAGAAGGCTTAGTCAAAGACGCACGTGTTGAAGCTGAAGAAATGGTGGAGCAATCCTATATTCAGAAAAACCATCTGGAAGCTGAATGCGAAGCTAAGCTTGAACAGATGCGTATGTTGAATGAAGAAACATTGGAAGCGGTACAAACATCGTTTGCAGATGCGGTTGAGGCTTCTTCTGCCGCTGAAGAAGCAACCCGTTTAGCACGCGAAAATCAGCAAGCTGCCTATGGCCGTTTAAATGAATCACGCCAACATCACACACAACTGGCAAGCCGTGCAGCTGCGGCAAAATCCCGTTTGATGAATGTCGAAGACAATGCCAAACGCGTGGCAGATGAAATTGAAGAAGCGGAAATTTTATTGGCTTCATCTCAGAGTCAATTAGATGAATTGGAAGATGCCTCAACAGCGTGGGATCGGGTAAATCAGTTACGTGCCAATTTGGCGGAATTACGCAGTATTGCTATTCAGAAACAATCTTCCTATGACAATTTGCATCGGGAAGCCGAAGTAAAGATGAACCGTCTGCGTGCCATCGCGACAGAGGAGCAATCTTGGCAAGAACGTATGAGTGGTACATCTTCCCGGATGGAAGAATTGCAAATGCGTGCAGAACAAGCCGAAGAAGAAAAAATGCTTCTTGAAGCACGTCCTGAGGAAATTGCCGAGCAGCGCGTTGCTTTATTAGATAAAATTAATTTCTCCGAAGCGAAGCGCAATGTTGCAGCCGATGAATTAGCAGAAGCAGAGAAATATCAATATGATGCAGATCGTGCTTTAAAAGATGCTGAGCAAGCTTTGGCAGAAGTGCGCGAAACCCGTGTGCGTTTGCAGGCAGGTGTAGAACAAGCTCAATTAGCGTCCGATAACGTTGCTGAACGGATCATGGAAAAACTTGAATGTTATCCAAAAGATGTTCTTGCGACAGGTGGTGTCGGCGAAGATGAAGAATTACCACTACGTCCAGAAGTTGAAACACGTTTAGAGCGTTTGACTCGTGAACGTGAAAATATGGGGGCGGTTAACCTGCGTGCTGAACAAGAAGCCGCAGAACTGCAAACCCGTATTGATGAAATGAATGTGGAACATGAAGATCTGATCGAGGCGATTGCTAAATTGCGTCAGGGGATTTCAGCATTGAACCGTGAGGGGCGTGAACGCTTGCTTGCTGCTTTTGAAGAAGTAAACGGACATTTCAAGGAATTGTTTGTTCGCCTCTTTGGTGGGGGGGAAGCAGAACTGAAATTAACGGAGGCTGACGACCCGTTACAAGCTGGGCTTGAGATTATGGCATCCCCACCGGGTAAACGCATGCAGATTATGTCCTTGTTGTCAGGTGGGGAGCAAGCATTGACTGCACTCTCTCTGCTATTCGCAGTATTCCTGACCAATCCTGCACCTATCTGTGTTCTTGATGAGGTGGATGCGCCGCTTGATGATGCCAATGTGGATCGTTTCTGTAAGATGTTGGAAGAAATGTCCAATGCGGGAACAACACGTTTCTTGGTGGTAACTCACCATCGTATGACAATGGCACGTGTGGATCGTTTATTTGGTGTAACCATGGCAGAACGTGGGGTCTCACAACTAGTGTCCGTGGATTTACGTCGCGCTGCACAGATGCGTGAAACTGGATAATTAAGAGAATTTATTATTTTCAAAAGGCTGCTAAAAGTGAGTGACCCGTTGATGCTATCTGCCAATAGCTGGATCAACTTTGGAATGCATAATTGTATATAATCAAGTTGTGAGGCCTTTATAGTATTGGCAATTCCATTGTTGTTTTTTCGGTAGAGACAACAATGGAGGTTCGGTATTTACGGACATTTTTGTCTGCAAGAAAGAAGCGGCGCGTGAAAGCTTCGTAATGTTCCATATCCTGCGCCATGACGACCATGATGAAATCACAATCACCGGCGACACAGTAAAAATGCATGACTTGTGAGTCTTCTCGTGCTTTGCGTTTAAAGGCATCGATTTGATCAACGCGATCTCTTTCCAGTTCAATCCCTATAACGGCGGTGATTCCTAACCCAAGTTTCTTTGGGTCAAGTACAGCGACTTCCTTTTTGATGACCTTTGCTTTGCGTAAAGATTTAAGGCGGCGTTGTACGGAGGCTGTTGAAATTGCCGCGATCTCAGCGAGAGTTTGTATAGTTGTCTTTGCATCTTTTTGAAGGGCAGACAATAATCGTCTATCTATCAGGTCCATATCAATCACATCAGAAAAGTTAATAATATGATTTAATAAAATCATAAAATGTCAAATTAGTCTATTTATTCGATCATCATTTCTTAATATTATGCAGCTCATGAAACATGGTGCTATTACAATTCTCCCCCTCGCGCTCGGTGCAGCCGTTTATGGTTTTGCATTCGGGTTATTAGCTGCTCAAGTCGGATTCCCTTGGTGGGGAGTGGGCTTCATGAGTGCGTTCGTTCACGCTGGATCCTCTCAGATTGTGGCAGTTGAACAATTTTCTTACGGTTCGGCAGTTATCGGGGCTGTTTTTGCCGGTGCAGCGCTTAATCTTAGATATATAGGTATTGTTGCCTCATTATCCGAAATACTGAAAGATGTGCCTCTATCTCTTAAGCTATTTGCAATTCATATTACTGGCGATGAAAACTGGGCGCTGACTATGGCGGAACGTGCCAAGTCACCTGATATAGGTGTTAAATTCCTAGTTGGCTCCGGTTTGGTGATGATCTTTGTTTGGACATCTTCCACAATATTAGGCGCTGCTATCGGTTCCATATTACCGGATCTTGAGCAATTTGGACTTGGTTTTGCTTTTACAGCTGCCTTCATTGCGATGGCTCGTGGATTATGGAAAGGGGCAGCACACCTGATGCCATGGGCTGGGGCTTTTATCTCAACCATGGTGGTGGTGATGTTAGGTATGCCAAAGGCTTATGCTATTGTGGCTGGCGCAACGGTAGGACTGATCCTATCTTATCTCACCCGCTCTAGGAGAGGTAACTTGGTATGAGCGAAAAACACTGGCTCTTTATTATTACTTTGGCTGTTGCTGCTTATTCTATCCGTCTTCTTGGATTGCTCATCGGTGATAAAATTCGAAATTCTAGATATTCATGGATGCTTGATGACTTACCGGGTTTAATTATTATCAGTCTCGTGGCGGCATCAATGGCAGACCAATCTATACATACTTGGCTTTCTGCGTTTATTGCACTGGCTATTGCCATAAAAACCAATCATGTCATCTTGACCATGGGGGGCGGTATAGCGGCTTTTGTGGGACTTGGTTTATTGGTTTGATAACTCAAAAGTAAAAAAGGCGGGATGATTTAGAAATCATCCCGCCTGATTAAATTGATAAGTTTTACCTAACCTTGATGCTTTGCAACACGATCAAGGAAACTATCGATATCAGATTTTAATGTTTCAGATTGTTCTACCAGATTGTTTGTCGCGTCCATCACAGATTGCGTAGCGTGACTACTCTCCTCTGACATCTGGCTCACTTCTGCAATTTTTGCAGATAACTCACTGGTGCCTGCAGCAGCTTCCTGAGTATTGCGTGCAATCTCATGTGTGGAAGCACCTTGTTCTTCAACTGCGGCCGAAACAGAGGCGGTAATTTGAGACATTTCCTGAATGATGTTATCGATGCTTTCAATCGCCCCAACCGTTTCTTTAGTATCTTCCTGAATGCGACTGATTTGCGAAGAAATTTCACCTGTTGCATTTGCGGTTTGGGTTGCCAAGGATTTTACTTCATTCGCCACAACCGCAAAGCCTTTACCAGCCTCACCTGCACGAGCAGCTTCGATTGTCGCATTCAGCGCCAACAGGTTCGTTTGTTCCGCAATATCGTTAATTAAAGTAATAACTTCACCGATGCGATTTGCAGATTCATCTAGACCACGCACTAAGTCGTTACCGCGTTGTGTTTCATCCACTGCTTTTTGTGAAATACTGGTGGAATGTTGTACTTGTGCGGAAATTTCTTGTACAGAGGCCGCAAGTTCTTCTGCCGCAGCTGCAACTGTATTCACGTTATTAGATGCGCTTTCTGTAACCCGCGCAGCATCCATTGCTAAAGCTTTGGTTTGTTCAACGGAAGAGGACATAGATTGTGCTGTTGAGTTCATTTCGCTGGTCGCAGAATTTACCGATCCTAAAGATTGGTTCGCCTGACCGCTGAAATCATTTACCATATTACCAAGTTCGCGTGCTTTTTGGGTGCGTGCTTCTTGTTCCCGTGCACGTTCGGCTGCTTGTTCCTCACTTTGAATCATATTTTGCTTGAAGCCTGTTAAGACAGAAGCAATACGACCAAATGCGGTTTTAGAATCCATCGCTGGGATTTCTGTGCCGCGTGCATCTTCTGCCAACCCCTCCATAGAGCCTACAAGTGACATCATGTTACCAGCAATATTACGTCCAACGGCAACACCAATAATAGCCGCAACAACCACAATACATGCTAATAAAATCAAGATGAAGTTGCGCAAGTCATTTGCAGCTTCAATCGCTTCGTCACGCTCTTGATCTGCAATGACTGCCCAGTTGACGCCTGCAAATTCAAATGGCGCAAAGGCAGAAACAATGTCATTTCCTTCAGGATTTGTATAGCTATCAATGCCCATTTCACCTGCCAGAGCTAAAGCAACACCGTCATGTTCTTTGGAAATAGTAAGTACGGTGCTTTCATCTGAGAAACGAGAATCGCTTCGCATCGTGAAATCTGGGCCGACCAAATATGTTTCACCTGTGTCACCAAGGCCTGTAGCCTCATTCATAATAGCATTAATTGCACTTAATGGTGTTTGTAAAGCGACAACGCCAATAAGGCGTCCACGCTTTGATAGAAGAGGGGCTGCAATAAAACTCGCAGCCGCTCCATTGCTTGGCGCATATGCTTCGAAATCAGTGAACACGAACTGGCCGGGTTCCGTGATTTCAGATGCTTTGCGATAAGCTTCTGCTAATCCAGTTTCTTTCCACTGTCCTTCAAGGAAGTTCGTGCCATAGTCAGCTTCTTTGAATACTGAATATACGAGGTTACCTTTTTTATCGAAGAAGAATAAGTCTGCATAACCCTTGCTATTTCTAAAATCACGATAGAATTTATGATGCTTGGAATGGGCAACATTATACATGCTTCGATCACCTTCCACGCTATCATATTTATCTCTTTCTCCCTCTGGGTTGGGGTTGTCGGTGATAAACATTTTCTGCAAGGTTTGAGCTTTATCTCCATCCAGAAAGTTCCATCCAGTAACGAATTCGTTTAACACGGATGCTGTCGCCGGATTACCGGCTAAAAATTTAATATCCTGTTCAATTTGATTAAAAAGGATATTCATGGTGTTGGTTTTAGCAACCGCTTGACCTGCAAGTTTATTTTCTGCTCCCTGAGTGAGAGCGGATTGTGCAGAAATTAAACTGGAAATACCCACAACCACTGCTGACAATAGGGCTAGTGAAATAATAATTGTTGGTAAAAGTTTCCCCAAGGAAATGCGCATTAAAAAGGACATTTTGAAACCTTCTGTTCTTTCACAAATAAAATCGTTCGTATTTTTATTATTGGGCAATAAGGTAGTTCTTATCTAGTCCGTTGAAAACAAAAAAATAACAACCCATTCCCTGAATATAATTCGTTCGTTAGCCGTAGGTAATTCTACGGCGAAATAGTTTACGATATGTAAATATTTGTTAAATCTATGAAGAAAATAATGC
>NZ_SMMC01000106.1 GCF_009711445.1 Curvivirga aplysinae
GGATTCATTATCTGTTGGTTCAAATTTAGCAACGGAGCTTTGAGCCATGAAAGAAATTAACAATATCCCTGAAGTGCAAGCACAATTGATGGAAGCTTTTACATCCCGTCATGCTTGTAAAGTATTTGATGCCGACCGTAAGATTGATGAAGCCATCTTTAATACCATCCTTGAAGCCGCACGCATGTCCCCAAGTAGTTTTGGTTTTGAACCATGGCAAATTCTAGTCATTCAAAATGACGAAAAACGCGAGTTATTTCGTGATTTTGCTTGGGGTGCTAATGGTGCCGCCAGCGGAACTGCTGGCCAATTGGGAACGGCGAGTCATTTTTGCATCTTTCTTGCACATACAGATGTGAATATGAAAGCAGGATCTGATTATCTTCAAAATTTTATGAAAGAAGTGAAGCAATTACCTGATGATGTGATTGAGCTATTTGGTCAGTTCTACAAAAAATTCCAAGATCATGATTTTCAAATAGAAGGTGCACGTCAAATTACAGATTGGTCAGCGCGCCAAGCCTATATTGCACTTGGTAATATGATGAATACAGCGGCCTTGTTAGGCATAGATTCTTGTCCGATTGAAGGGTTTGAGATTGAGAAAACTCAAGCAACGTTGGAACAACATTTTGATATTGATCCAACAGTTTACAAACCTGCAGTTATGGCCGCATTTGGATATCGTGCGGGTAATCCGATGTTCCCGAAATCTCGTCGTTCTTTGGAACAAACTGTCTCTTGGTATTAAGGTAACATAATGTAAAAAGCCCCGAAATATTTTTCGGGGCTTTTTATTAGAGATTAAACAATTGACCATAACCTTCCAACTTATCTTGGATGCCAACTTTTCTGAGGCAATGCCAAAACATAGCTTGGTTACTGGTCACGACAGGTTTTTGAATAGTTTGTTCTATACGGTCAATAACTTGTGCTGAACGAATGCCCCCACAACTTAAGAAGACAGCATCTGCGTCGGGTTGGTCAATTTCACATGCGAACTTGTACCAGAAATCTGCGGTCACTGTTCCGAACTCAATTCCTGTTTCCAGATTTAATCCTTGCAGATCGAGGAGTTGAAGCCCCTTGTTCGTTAAAAACTCAGCTTCGGCCAAATTAATTTCATCCAGATATGGTGTACCAACCACTATCTTTTTTGCGTTTAATTCACGGAGTGCTTCAACTACACCTGTTACAAGGGTTGTAGGCTGGGTATATGGGGCCCCTTTTTTAATTTCAGCCATAACAGGTTCTTCACCATTTACGATAGACCCGCTGGTACAGCTATAGCAGATTACCTCAGGCTTCATATCTGGTTGAAGGCGTGATGCTGCATCCGCCATTGTGTCAATATGACGCGCCAAGGTTTCATTCGTTGTATAGTCTTCTGTTTTTAAGCGCGTGATATGGATGCCGACCCCTTGAGGGCGCATTGCATATAAGTCATCTTCCGCTGCTAAATCCGTGGACATCAGAATAAAGCCTAACCTCGCACGCGCATGGGCCCCTTCATCAAATTCCACATTCCACTTTTTGGATTTAAGTTGATCCCCTGATTTAAACATTAATCCATCTCCACAATTGGAATTTCGGCAGGCGCGCGTCGGGTGAGCCATATTGGTGCATCTTCGGTGATCAAGATATTTTCTTCATGTACCATTTGTTTACCGGGTGCAAATTCCATTCCTGGCTCCAATGTAACAACCATGCCCGGTTTTAAGATAGTATGATCATCTGGGGTGACTGATGGTCCTTCGGTAAGTTGAATACCAAGGCCGTGGCCCATACGGCCCACGTCATTACCAAGGGCGCCGCCCGCCTCAAGAACATCCCACATGGCTTTCCATATATCACTATAGGTCGCACCCGGTCGCGCAACGGCAAAACCCGCATCAGTCGATTTGAAAACAGTTTCATAGGCGCGCTGACTTTCATCTGCAACTTGGCCAAAACCATAGTTGCGGTCAAAGTCACAGAAATAGCCGTCATAAACTGTACCTGTATCAATGATTAAAATATCGCCGCGTTCCAAGAGACGATCCGTAGGCCCCATAATGATGTTATCGTAGCCGCCCTGCCCAGATGCAGAGATTAGGTACGGGGAGTGATCCGCACCGCGTTCCAATAAATCAATACGCATGCGCTTACAATTATCACGTTCTGACTCACCAGCCTTTAAAAGGTTTGGCAAGTTTTCGAAACAGGCAGAGGTTATATCGCAGGCATAGTGAATTTTTGCAACTTCCTGTTCTGATTTTACATTACGAAGGCCACGCATCATCATGGTTGCGTCTGCAATTTCATGAGGTCGAATTTGATCGCATAAAGATTGGAAATTTCCAGCCGGCATGCGTAGATGGCTTTCATGTCCCATCTGGATGCCAATTTTGCCACCTTTCATACATTCCTTGATAGTTTGAGCGAGCAAACTGATACCATCATCTTCTGGTCGCGGAGCTGGCCATGTGCGGATATCCTCAACCCAAGTGGTGCGCATACCTGCAGCCCCGATTTCAGGGATAACAGCAATGGGCTTTCCATCAGCAGGAATAACACAGAACCAAGGGCGTGTCGGGCTTTCCCAGAATTGTGTGAGGAAGCCTGTAAAATAACGTACATCTGGTTCTGTGGTGAGTAAAAGAACATCCATGCCCAAAGCCTTCATTTCGGCTTGGGCACGTGCTGTTCGATTTTCAAATTCATCTAGGGTGAAACCCCGATCTGGTCTTGCGATCATATTAATATTTTTCCTTTTCTTATTATACTTTAGGCCGCAAGGCTGTCGGCAGCAACACCAACAAGTTCCTCATAGATGGCAGGGTCAGTCGCGCCTTCGGTGCCAAATACCAAGATGCGGGAATTTTCGTCCAACCCCAAAGCTTCTTTGATGCTCTCATCCTGAAGTGCAGCCAGAGCACCTGCTAAACCTGCAACAGCAGATTCTCCGGCTGCAAAGCTAACATCATTACCACTGCCGTTTGCCAGCAGTTTCATTGTCGGGGCAACGATGTCATCGCTAATGGTTAAAAAGTCGGCTGTGCCTGATTTTAGAATTTCCCAGCCTAGATTGGAAACCTCGCCACAGGATAGGCCAGCCATAATTGTTTCTTCGGTAATGTGAACATCAACAGCTTCCCCTTTGATGCCACTTTGGTATAGGCAATCAGCACGATCTGGTTCAACAATCACAAAACTTGGTTTGTTTTCACCGAAGATTTGCCAAAGATGGGTGCACATCGCGCCAGCCAAACCACCAACACCGCCTTGAAGGAATACATGAGTTGGAGCAGGCTCACTACCAAGTTGTTCTTTGATTTCATTGGTCATGACGGTATAGCCGGCCATCACATTACGTGGTGGATTTACATAACCTTCATAAGAGGTGTCAGAGACGACAAACCAACCGTTATTTTCCGCATCTTCTGCTGCTTGGCGTACGGATTCATCATAGTTTCCATCCACCCAGTTTACGGTGGCACCTAAATCTTCGACGGCCTTTGCACGTCCTTTACTGACGCCCGCATGCATATAGATGAAGCATCTTGCACCAAAGCTTTGGCAACCCCAAGCTACAGAACGGCCATGGTTACCATCTGTTGCTGTGACAATGGTGACTTCGGATACTTCTTTCGCGTAAGAACCACCTTGAATATCTGCAATAGATATATCTTTACCTGTACGTTTGGATACTTCCTCTGCCAGCAAACGTAGTACCGCATAAGCACCGCCTAAAGCCTTGAAACTACCTAAACCAAAACGCCCGCCTTCATGTTTGTAGAGGATATCGGCAACGCCTGCTTCTCTAGCCAAATTATGCAGATGGTAAAGAGGTGTGGCTTCATATCCTTTCCAGCTACTGATTGTTGTATAGGCATCTTCAATAGTTTTCGCGCTTAAAACAGAATCTAAAGAAGAAGGATAAGCACCTTCATTATAGGAGGCATTTTTATGGTGGTTTAAGGTTACGTTTTTATAAGCGTCTAAAGTCATTTTTATTATCCGTTCTATCGTATCTTATTGGTTTAGGGGAAGTTGGTCTTTCACCAAATTGATCCAAAAGGCCGCCCCTAAAGAAAGAATTTCATCGTTAAAGTCATAATTCGGGCTATGCAGACCGCAACCGCCTGGGCCACCACCGCCATTACCTAGGAAGATGTATGCACCTTGTTTCTTTTGTAGCATGAAACCGAAATCTTCCGACGCCATAACAGGACTGCAATTTTCATCGACAAGTTCTGGTCCGATAAGGTCTTTTGCCACACGTGCTGCATGTTCTGCTTCTTCTTTCGTGTTGATGGTCGCCGCGAATTCTCTTGAATATTTGAACGTGAATTCCGCACCATGAGCTTCACAAATACCTTTCACAATGCGATGCATACTGTTTTCTATAAAATCTTGCATATCTGGTGTGAAAGACCGCGTGTCGCCTGTTAGCGTAACTGTGTCTGGAATGACGTTACGCGTACCATCTGTTGTGAATTCTGTAACAGAAATAACACCTTGAGATAACGGGTCCATCCCGCGGGCAATAATAGTTTGTAAGGCGGTCACGATTTCTGCGCCAATAACAATTGGATCAATCCCCAGATGGGGCAGGGCCGCATGAGTTCCTTTCCCTTGAATATGGATTTCAAAGTTATCTTCACATGCCATCATTGGCCCCGGGCGCACAGCAATATGGCCCGCAGGAATATTTGGCATGTTATGAATGGCGTAGATAGCATCCATCTTGAAGCGCTGGAACATATTGTCATCCATCATGCCCAAAGCACCACGACCATGTTCTTCTGCGGGTTGAAAGATAAAATAAACGGTGCCGTCAAAATCAGCATTGTCCGCAAGATGTTTGGCTGCGCCCAATAACATAGCTGTATGACCATCATGACCACAGGCATGCATTTTTCCATCATGGACTGATTGGTATGGAAGGCCGGTTTGTTCTTGAATTTCCAAGGCATCCATATCGGCACGTAGGCCAATAGATGCACCGCTTTTACCATTTTTCAACACAGCAACAATGCCAGTTTGGCCAATGCCACGATGAACTTCCAAGCCAAAATCGGTTAGAAGTTTTGCGATTTGATCACTGGTTCTAATCTCTTCAAAGCCAAGTTCTGGATGTTTATGGATATCGTGTCGCCAGTCGCGCATATCCTGATCCAGTTTTTCGGAAATAAGTTTATTTGTAAGCATTTTTCTTCCTGAACACTTTTGCTGGGAAGAGGATTATATGCATCTTTTAAGGCTGTATTTGGTTGAATATTTAATTAATTAGACCTATTTTAGTATCAAGTATTCATTTTAAGGCAGAAAATAATATCATATGGATAAGTTTAATTTAAAGCTGTTAGAATTAGTGCAGAAAAATAATCGCCTGACTGCAGAACAGCTTAGCGAGAAAGTAGGCTTATCGCCCACAGCTTGCCAAAAGCGTCTGAAAAAGATGCGAGAAGATGGGGTGATTCGTGAAGATATTGCCGTGGTGAACCGCAGTAAGGTTGGGCAAAGTGTAACTTTGATTGTCGAAGTGACTCTGGAAAGTGAACGACCAGAATATTTGGACCAATTCAAGAAAACCATGCGTAATACGCCTGAAGTGATGCAGTGTTTCTATGTGACGGGGAATGCAGATTTTATTGTGATATTATCTGCTAAGAATATGAAGGCTTATGAAGACTTTACCCGTCGTTATTTTTTTGAAAATCGTAATGTGAAACGGTTTCATACTAATGTGGTGATGGATGAGGTAAAACTTGGACTTTCAATCCCCGTAGAACTACTTGAGGAATAAAGAGTTAGTTTAAAGTTAATAAGTTTGAAAGAAGTAGGTCGGGATCATAATAGGGCGCAGTTTCTTCGCTTATCAGGTTTGCTTCGATAACTTGAATATCTAACTCTTTTAGTTTTTGCATCGTGCCTTCGCTGAGTGATACGCCATGTTGAGGATCGATCAAGACATGGTTCAACAACTCATTCATTTTGCATATGTTGCCCACATCTCTTTTCAAAAGATCTAGGAGAATAAAAATACTATCATCGATAGTTTTACCAAACCTTTCTGGGTCATTACCAAGGCTTGGAAAATAGACTTTGGGACATGGATTACTTTGGATCGCTTTTCCAACACCACGTGGTAATAGATTTGCTGCAACACTTGAATAGAGACTGCCAGGGGGATAGCAAATCATTTCTGCAGATTGGATCAAGTCAATACGTGACTGGTCTATTTCAACATTAATAGCTGTTTGCTCATCTTTGGAACGTGCTACGAAAAATTCTTTAATAGGGCTTGTGATAGGCCCTGTTTCTTTACCGGTCACAAGATGTTGTCCAACAATAATTTGACCGTTTTCAAGTTCTACCCCAATATGCAATTTTTCATTTATAATAGCGCGTACACATCCCTGTACATTGACGAGGTTAGAATAGTTATCAATGACTTCATCTAGCTTTTCATTATTACTCAGATAGTCACCAGTTAAAATGAGATTGCCAATACTTGCGATGCGTAAATCAAAATCATCAGGCATCGCATTGTAAAAAGTTTGCAAATGCCCAACGATAATATCATGCATCGGGTTTTTGATTGCTTTTATAAAGTCATGTTCCCCATCCACGATGGATTTTAAGTAAGCTTTTAGCTGTTCTTGTGAGCGATCTTTTGGCAGCCTGTAGACAAAAAGTTTATAGACATCTGATTGTCCATTTATGCTTTCATCCGCTAAAGCCATGAGGCGTGATCGAATGTCACCCACAGCAGGCATATTAAAAGCGTGACGCAGGATAGCAGAGCTGCCTCCACTATCGAATGGTGTGATCAAGTGAATGGAATTATGAGTGAATTCTTTCAGATGGCGGCTAATACCGTTAAGGGCTGTACCTCCAGAAAAGAATAAAATCCTTGGCCCGTTCTTTGGGTCATCTTTATAACGTTGTAAACGTTCTATATCTGGGAAATTGCATGTCATTAAATAATCTGCACCAAAGGAATCATCTTTAGGCATTAATACAAGATATTTATGGCAAGTCCATGGGTAAGTGGATAATAAAAAATGGGTCGGAATACAACCGACCCAATTGTTATCCAAGAATATTATCTGCCTTTAACTTGATTAGCGTATCAGCATCTAGGTTTAACAACTCACCAAGTGTTTCGTCTGTATGTTGCCCCAAGGTAGGCGGGGCTGATTTATATTCCACAGGTGTTTGTGAAAGTTTTAAGGGTGATCCAACAGAAGGCACCTGACCTGCAATTGGATGTTCAAGACTTTGTTGCATTTCCCGGTGTTTCACTTGCGGGTCTTCAAACACACGATCAATTGTATTAATTGGACCACAAGGAACAGCTTGCGCTTCTAGATTTGTTATCCACCAATCAAGGCTTTGTGTTTCAATACGTGCCTGTAAGATTGGTGCAAGAGCCTCACGATTTTTCACACGTGACGCATTGGTCTTAAATCGTTCATCTTCTGCAATCTCTGGAATGCCAGCTATTTCGCAAAATTTCACAAATTGCCCGTCATTTCCAACCGCCAAAATCATATGCCCGTCGGAGGTGGCAAATGTTTGATAAGGAACAATATTTGGATGTGCATTCCCAAGACGTGTCGGGGCATTGCCACTCGCCAGATAATTTAATGCCTGATTTGCAAGGGTTGCAACTTGCACGTCCAGTAAAGCAACATCAATATGCTGACCTTCACCTGTTTTGTCACGATGGGCTAAGGCCGCTTGTACACCAATGACGGTATACAAGCCTGTCAGAATATCGGCCAATGCGACACCGACTTTCATCGGACTTGCACCGTCTGCCCCGTCCGGTTGGCCTGTTACGCTCATAAGGCCACCCATTCCTTGGATTAAAAAGTCATATCCAGCACGATTGGCATAAGGGCCATTCTGTCCAAAACCGGTGATAGAACAATATACCAGATCAGGTTTGATGGCCTTCAAACTTTCGTAATCCAGATTGTATTTCTTCAAACCACCGACTTTGAAATTTTCTATGACTACATCACATTGTTTTACCAATTCATGTAGTAATTTTTGGCCTTCCGGTTTGGCCATATCAATAGCAACGGATTTCTTGTTACGATTAGCAGACATGAAATAGGCTGCGTCATTCGTATCATTTCCATCGGCATCTTTCACATAAGGAGGGCCCCATTGGCGTGTGTCATCACCGCTGTTTGGGCGTTCGATTTTAATGATCTCAGCGCCCAAATCCCCTAATGTCTGGCTGGCCCAAGGGCCTGCAAGAATTCGGGATAGATCAAGCACACGGATATGGGAAAGTGCACCGCTCATGACAGGCTCCTTCTATGAATAACCGGAAGTTCTGACGTTAGGAAAGGGTGTGCAGGCTTAAAAGAAAGCCTGCAAACCTGTCTGTGCACGTCCCAAAATCAATGTATGGATGTCATGTGTACCTTCATAGGTATTTACGGTTTCTAAATTCACCATGTGACGGATAACATGGAATTCATCAGAAATACCATTACCACCGTGCATGTCACGCGCCATACGGGCAATGTCTAAAGACTTGCCAACATTATTGCGCTTGATGATGGAGATATTCTCCACAGCACAATTGTCATCATCCATCAAACGACCCACACGAAGGGCAGCTTGTAGGCCCAATGTGATTTCGGTCATCATTTCGGTCAGTTTGCGTTGGAACAATTGTGTTTGTGCCAATGGTTTATTGAACTGTTTGCGATCCATGCCGTATTGACGCGCTGCATGCCAGCAATATTCGGCTGCACCTAATGCACCCCATGCGATGCCATAACGCGCTTTGTTGAGGCAGCTGAATGGTCCACCTAAACCTTTGGCATTTGGCAGCATATTTTCTTCTGGCACGAAAACATTATCCAAAACGATTTCGCCAGTGATAGACGCACGAAGGCTCATTTTTCCTTCGATTTTAGGTGTTGAGAAACCTTCAAATCCACGTTCAACAATAAAACCACGGATAACGCCATCTAGCTTTGCCCATACAACAGCAATATCTGCGATAGGGGAATTTGTGATCCACATTTTCGCGCCGTTAAGCTTGTAGCCACCATCCACTTTTTCAGCGCGTGTTTTCATACCACCGGGGTCAGACCCATGATCAGGCTCAGTTAAGCCAAAACAGCCAACCCATTCACCCGTTGCCAATTTTGGCAAATATTTCATACGTTGTTCTTCAGAACCGAATGTATAAATCGGATGCATCACCAAAGAAGATTGTACAGACATTGCAGAACGATAGCCGGAATCAACACGTTCAACTTCGCGTGCTACCAAACCATAACAGACATGGTTTACATCAGCGCATCCATATTTTTCAGGGATTGTACTACCTAATAGGCCTAACTCACCAAACTCATTCATGATTTCACGATCGAATTTTTCATGGCGGTTTGCTTCCAAAATTCGTGGCATCAATTTTTCTTGGCAGAAATCACGGGCACTATCACGTACCAAACGTTCTTCATCTGTTAATTGATCATCAAATAGAAATGGATCTTCCCAGTTAAACGCAACTTTTGCGGCCATAATCTTTATCCTCTGACAGGTGTGTTTTTTAATCTAACTTGCATCATATGCATGAAAATTTAAAAATAAAGTGGCGTTTTTTCATGAATTCATGAGTTTTTTGAATGAAGTTTGGGCGAAAGAGTATATGCGGGATGATATGAAGATTAAGGTTTTGTATGGATATAATATAGTATGAAAGATTCTGATGATTTCAGATGAGGCTTTTAATCCATGAGGAAAATCTATGAACTTTTTCCAGATCTTTTTTCTTCTGAGATGTTACGAGGTAGTAACCGCGCTTACTTTGGATTGGATTTCCAAAAGGCGCAATTAGTCGGCCATCACGTAATTCTTCTTCGACAAACATGGGGGGAATAATTGCAACTCCAAGGCCTGCGAGGGCTGCGCGGATCATATATCCAAATGTCTCGAATTGTGGGCCAATGCTTTTATGAGGCTGTGGGATGCTATGAGCCTCTAGCCATTCCGTCCATGCATATGGGCGGGTTTTTAAACGCAACATGCTATTCTTTAAAACGCTTTGTGGCGTGACATGATATTTGCTTTCAATCAAAGTTGGGGCGCATACAGCAAGAATGTCTTCTCTAATGAGCTCTTCTGCATGGACATTGGGCCAATTGCCATCTCCATGTTGGATTGCGATATCAATATTTTGATGGGCGAAGTCAAAAGGTGTAACACTTGTCGTGAAATTAAGCTGTAAATCCGGGTTTTGCTGATTGAAATCTGGTAAGCGTGGAATGAGCCAGCGAGAACCAAATGTGGGAAAAGTACCTAAATTCAGGACTTGCTCATCTAGTTCGCGGGATATGAGTTTCAGGCTTTCTGTTTCCAGCTTGTCTAAAATGTCAGATGCTGATTCTGCGAAAGCAATACCTTCTTCGGTCAAATGCAGCCTTTTTTTTATACGTTTGAATAAGGGTGTTTTGAGGAATTCTTCCAAGGCTTGTACTTGTCGACTGACCGCGCTTTGAGTCAGGTTCAGTTCTTCAGCTGCGCGGGTGAAGCTAAGATGTCTAGCGGATGCCTCGAAACATAAAACAGATGAAAATGTAGGTATATGCCGACGCATTTTTGGAGTTCCTAAAGCGCATTTCTAACTGCATTTAAGCATGAAGATTT
>NZ_SMMC01000036.1 GCF_009711445.1 Curvivirga aplysinae
TGTATTCAAATTATTGACAATGGATATTTTGACAAATATGCGCAGTTTTTGTGCGGTGGTAGAGCAAGGCAACTTCACCAATGCAGCAGATCATCTTGGAATCGCAAAAGCATTAGTAAGTAAATATGTTGCTCAACTTGAAGAACATCTGGGCATACGCCTGTTAAACAGAACCACAAGAAATGTTTCTGTGACTGAAACGGGACAGCTTTATTATGAACGTTGTCAGCAACTTCTAGAAGATCTTGATGATCTGGAGACTTCTATTCAAGCTCGGGATGCCAAACCGCATGGAAGACTTAAAATCACGGCACCAACAACCTTTGGCGAATTATATCTCACAGAAGTCATTTCAGATTTTCTATCTGAGCACCCTTTTGTAGAAATCCAACTAACGTTAACAGATCGTTTTGTAAATATTATCGAAGAAGGTTTCGACCTAGCGCTACGCATCGGTAAACTAGATGATACCAGTCTAGTTGCGCGAAAATTGGGCGATATACGCCTAGTTACTTGTGCATCGTCAGAATATCTAAATAAATATGGCTATCCTTCCCACCCATCTGAGTTAGGTGACCATGCCTGCGTCTTAGACAGTAATATGAAAACAGTAGATCGATGGCCATATCACGAAAATGGAAAACAGGTAAATATTCCAGTTAAAGGCCCATTTCAGGTGAATAGTGCCCAAGCCGTTAGAAACACCGTTTTGAATCATGCAGGGATTGGGAATTCGCCAATCTTTGTTGTGAATAAAGACATCAAAGCAGGGCATATTAAAATTTTATTGGAAGATTATGAATTACCTGCACCGGGTCTATTTGCTGTTTATCCTCATCGTAAACATCTAGCGAACAAGACCCGCGCTTTTATCGATTTCCTCCAACTAAAGTTTAAACATACCCCTCCATGGAAAATCGATTAGTTCGATTCTACTTAACAATACTCGCGAGTTTGTCCTCTAGATTTTTAATACCTTCGCAAGACCCTTATTAAATCTGCTCCGAATAGAAGAAATTGTATCTTTTAATTCTACATCCAGGCATACCTTGTTACTTGTCATGTATGTTTGCCCTAAGGCATCCTCCCCATATGGGGATATTTTCTATTTTCAGTTTAAGGAATACTTGATCATCAATTAATATTTGAGGATAGGAAGATGAAAGGTATCGTATTTAACGTTTTCACGGGTATGGTTGATGAGAAATTTGGGGAAGAGATGACAGAAAAACTCATTGCCCAAAGTGACCTTCCTTCCAAAGGCGCTTATACTGGCGTAGGAACCTACTGTTTCAAAGAAATGGTGGCATTAGTGACTGCACTCAGCAAAGAAACGAACCTTCCTGGAAATGAATTACAAAAGATATTTGGTGAATATCTTTTCGGTAAACTAGCCGCTAAATATCCTATGTTCCAAACGGACGAGGATACGCTATTCACCTTCCTTGAAAAAATCGAAAACTCTATTCATGTTCAGGTAAAAAAACTTTACCCGGAAGCTGAGCTACCAACTTTTGAAAATACCCGTCCCTTCCCTCATGTGTTAGAATTAACATACCAATCAAAACGCCCCTTTGCAGATGTAGCTGAAGGGTTAATACGTGGCGCAATGGCACATTTTGGTGAGGAAGCTCTCATTGAACGAGAAGACTTTGAAGTGGAAGTAGGTTCAAAAGCGCTCTTTCGTTTAACGAAACAGGTTTAATATATGACAGATACTCCTGAAAACACAGAAACTGTTCCACGCGCAAGATACATCCGTGAAAAAGCCGCACGTGAGCAAGCCGAAGATTTGTTAGAAAACAAATCTCTTGAGTTATATATGGCAAACCAGTCTTTGGAAGATGCAGTACGTAAGGCAAAAAATGACTCAGCCCGCGTGAATGCCATCATGAATTCCATGAAGGATATAGCGATTGCAACTGACGAGCAATTAAATATTCACGATGCCAATATTCAGGCGATTATGTTTTTAGGAAAAGCTTTGCCGGACTTAAAAGATCAGAGTCTTTTGCAAATGCTCCCAGTATCCAATCCTCCCCAATATCAAGATTTAATTAGAGAGTTTCTGGATGAAAATTCGGAAGTCCAAGATATAGAGATCTTCTTCAATAATGATGATCAAACTTGTTTCGAGCTATCTATCTCCTCTTTCCAACATAATGATGAAACCTACCTGTTACATATCCTGCGTGATATTTCACGACGTAAGGTTATGATGCGTGAACAACAGCGCATGGAAGGGGAACTCGCACAAGCTGCAAAATGGGAAGCCGTTGGACAATTAGCCGGTGGCATCGCCCATGAAATCAACACACCTTCACAGTATATTGGTGACAATCTAAAATTCTTATCAGACTCCTCCAAAGATGTTTTCGCAATTTTGGAAAAAGCATTGGCCTTAAAAGTCGCATGTAACGGTAAAGAAGAATATGCCTCTCTCGTTGCAGGAATTGATGAGGCTATCGAAGAATATGACTTACCTTTCCTCTTGGAAGAATTACCACTTGCTTTCCAACAATCAAGTGAAGGTATTGCCCAAGTTTCCCGCATCGTCTTAGCGATGAAAAACTTCTCTCATCCCGGGACAGAAGACAAAGAACCAATTGATATTAATCAGGCAATTGATACTACATTAACTGTCTCACGCAATGAATGGAAAACGATTGCCTCTCTTGAAACTGATTTTGACGAAACAATCGGCGCAGTGAAGTGTATTCCTGGTGCTATGAACCAGGTCTTCTTAAACCTTATTGTAAATGCAGCCCATGCAATTGCGGATCATAAGAATGGTGCACAGGGAGAACTAAAGGTTAGTACCAAGAAGCTTGATGACCAAGTGGAAATCCGTATCTCAGATACAGGCGGTGGCATCCCGGAAGAACATCAAGCTAAGATTTTTGATCCGTTTTTCACAACAAAAGACGTT
>NZ_SMMC01000206.1 GCF_009711445.1 Curvivirga aplysinae
TACAAATTTTTATCTATATTTCTTAATAAAGCATATTCTAACGAAAACAACCTTATCTATAAATTTTTGCGCATTGTTCCTTATCTCCAACAATCAACCAAGCTTTTGACTTGCCAAATTGGCTGTAATAATGCTCATTTAGCGCATGCGTAGTCCTTTGGAATGGTTTAGTAATATTGAATCTCCTACCCTAAGACGGGAAGGGGAAATCCGTACGCATAGCTTAATTTTGCTTCGCTGGTTTGCCGTTTTTGGACAGCTGATAGCGATAGGTGTAGTCACCTTTGGCTTAAACTTCCCAATTGAGCTATATCCATGCCTTATCCTGATTAGCATTTTGGCCATATCCAACTTATGGATGGGTATTTCCACTAGCCAAACAAATCGTATGTCAAATTACCATACCGCACGTCTGTTGGCTTTTGATATGATCCAGCTAACCGCATTATTTTATTATACAGGCGGTTTAGAAAATCCATTCTCACTCACTATTTTAGTCCCAGTTACAATCGCTGCCACCTTGCTTTCCCGGGGTGCCACAGTGATGCTGACTGTATTAGCACTTTTCTGCGCGACATTTATGGCCTTTTATCACGAACCCCTTCCTTGGCAAGGAAGTCTACTGGATATTCATACGGGACGAGTTTCTATTCTATATATTGTTGGGCTTTGGGTTGCCTTGGCATTGGCCATTCTCCTAATGGCACTTTATCTTTGGTCCCTCACAGAAGAAGCACGTAAAACCTCTGAAGCCTTACAACAAACTGAATCTGCCTTGGCACGCGAACAAAAAATCTCCGCACTTGGCGGCTTAGCGGCCTCTGCCGCCCATGAACTGGGAACACCGCTTTCCACAATCAGCTTGATTGCCAAGGAATTAATGAATGATTTGCCCGATGATAGTCCCTATTTCGAAGATGTAGAGCTTCTTGTGAGCCAATCACTCAGATGCCGGGATATCTTGGCAAAATTATCCGTGCAACCGGAACATATAGGTGGTGAAAGTTTTGAAGAACTCACACTTTCCCATATGGTTGAGCAAGCCATGCAAGATCATGTGCCACCGCATATTACAAGCAAGTTCATCTTTGATGAAAATTCTATTGGTGCAGAACCTATTGTTTATCCTTCCCCAGAGCTTCTTCAAGGACTTGGAAATTTCTATAGCAATGCAGGACAATTTGCTCAGAATATAATTGAGACCCATTTCAGTTGGGACGAAAATGGCTATCGCCTCATTATTGAAGATGATGGCCCCGGTTTTCCGGCCACTGTTATAGAAAAAATTGGCCAACCTTATATTTCCACCCGAACTGGTGAAGATGGGCATATGGGACTTGGTTTATTTATTGCCATTACTCTGCTAGAACGTGTTCAAGCACATGTTCGTATCCAAAATAAATTACCAAATGGCGCGCGCGTCGAGATCTTGTTTCCCGTCAATAATAAAAACGATGAAGATATAACAAATGTCTGAAGCACAAGATAATCCAACTTCCTCTCTTAGAGAGCGCAGTTTACTGTTAATGGATGATGATAATGTTCTTTTATCGCGTTTGGCACGTGCTATGGAAAAACGTGGTTTTGACGTTTCAACGGCCGCCTCAATCTCTGACTGCCTCACCATTATTCAACAAAATCCGCCTGCCTATGCGGTTATGGATTTGCGTTTGGATGATGGTAGCGGTTTGGAGGCTGTAGAAGCTTTATCTGAAGCACGCCCTGATGCGCGCATCATCATGCTTACAGGATATGGTAATATTGCAACGGCGGTAAGCGCCGTGAAAGCCGGGGCTGTTGATTACCTTTCCAAACCAGCTGATGCAGACCAGATCACAGCCGCTTTACTGGAAGAAGATAACAGTCTACCCTCGCCACCAGAAAATCCGATGACTGCAGATCGTGCTCGCTGGGAGCATATTCAACGCGTTTATGAACAATGCGACCGTAATGTTTCTGAAACCGCGCGACGCTTACAAATGCACCGCCGCAGCTTACAACGTATTTTGGCAAAACACGCACCTAAAGACGCATCAAGCGAATAGAGAAAAGCAAGATATGAAAATAATAAAGATTCAGGATGCTATAAAATATTATTCTATGTTAGTATGCTTTCCTCTTATTGGCGGGGAACAGAAAAGGGCATTAAGAAATGGCTAATACTACACGTGACTCAAAATTAGAAACCTTCCGCTTCTTACATGAAAAGCCTGGCATATTTGTAATGCCAAATCCTTGGGATGCCGGATCAGCCAAGATTCTGGAGACTGTTGGTTTTGAATCTCTTGCTACAACAAGTGCGGGATATGCTTTCTCGCAAGGCTTGCAGGACGGCATTGCAGGTTTAGAGCGTGATGATGTCCTTGAAAATGCTGCAGAAATAGTCAATTCCGTTTCCTTGCCGGTCTCTGCAGATTTGGAAGACGGATTTGGTCCTATCCCACAAGATTGCGAACTCACAATTGACCGGGCTGTTAATATTGGCTTGGTTGGTGGTTCAATTGAAGATGCATCTGGTAATCCTGAACGCCCGATTTTTGAATTTAGTCTTGCCGTAGAACGTGTCGCAGCGGCAGCAGAAATGGCAAGAAAACGTGGTTTCGTTCTGACGGCTCGGGCAGAAAACCATCTACATGGGCGTCCTGATTTAGACAACACAATCAGACGCTTACAGGCCTTTGAGAAAGCAGGAGCCGATGTCCTATTTGCCCCGGGTCTTCCAAGTCTTGAAGCTATCCGTATTGTTTGTAATTCCGTAAATAAGCCTGTGAATGTTGTTATGGGTTTATCTGGCCCAACTTTCACGCTTGATGAGTTACAAAATGCAGGTGTTAAACGCGTAAGCGTTGGGGGCTCTTTTGCCCGTGCTGCTCTTGGCGCATTGTATAATGCTGCAAAAGAAATTAAGACCTTCGGAACATTTGACTATAGCCGAGATGCCATGCCTCACTCAAAGGTGATGCAATTTATGTCAGAAAGCACGCGCCAGATGGAACATAGAAAAGCATCAGATTAACGCTCAAGACGCAGGTTGTGCATTCTTTCCAATAGCATCGGTCCAGATTTGCTGTAAGGTGCCATTATCTAATAGTTTTCCATAAGTTTCATTGAATTGATCAATGAGCATGCGTCCTTTTGGGTGTTGACGTGAAATCATTAAATATTCATAAGCGCGCCGAATAGGTTCTTCCGCTGGCTTAATACGGTCAAACCCTTCGATCCCAAAGGCAGCCTGCGCTGATTCCCAAGCAACAAAATCATTAGCTAGAACAAAATCCACACGCCCCAAACCTAAAACCTTAAAACAAGCTGGCATATCAGTGGCTTCAAATCGCGATAGCTGTCCTTTAGCGATGAGATCAGTCAATTCCGGTTCCGTTAAATAACCCAGCGGTTGGCAATAGGTCATCCCAATAATATCATCAACTGTTTGAATATTTTTAGCCGCTTCACGGAATTCGTAAAAACGGACATTGATTTGATTGATGGGGCGAGAAAAAAGAAAATCAGCTTCACGTTCGGCGTTTTTTGCAAAGGGAAATGTTGCATCATTCTGTAATTCTAATGTGCGTTGATACGTACGCTTCCAAGGATAAAAACCTATCTCCACTTCATAATTCATTTCTTCAAAAACACGCCTCACAATTTGTGACACGACGCCACCACCAGGTAAGCCGGGATCCGTATAAGGTGCGTAATCGGTCCCAGTTGCCAGTTTGATTTTCATACTTTCTGCAGTTGCGGACACAACAAAGCCCATATATAAAAATATACAGGCCCCCATAAAAAATCCGAATTTTTGTGCAATGTTGAAATTCAATATCTCGTTAACTCATCTAATGCTAAACTTTGGTAATCATACTACTATTCAGTTTCTATAGGCAAATAGAAACTCTGTCGCGAACAGAGCAAGGAATGGCGGCTTTAACGCTGGCAAAATAGAAATGAGCATGTTATAGCGCATTCATGCGGACCCTAGGTGGATCGGGGCAAATTCATCCATCACATAATATAATCATAACCATGAGAACCCAGAAAGGACGGGGCAAATATGTCTGATCAGATCGCTGCTTCTTCTAGCGTAGACATTTCAAATATTCAAATTCCGACACATACAGCTGACGGACGCAAAATCGGCATTATGGTATGTGGTCATGGCAGTCGTGATGTAAACGCAGTTACACAATTCAAACAAGTGTCCGAACAACTAAAAGAACGTTGGAGTCACTTGCCTGTTGATTATGGTTTCTTGGAATTCGCAACACCAATCATCCGCACAGGCTTGGATAATTTACGTGAGGCCGGCTGCGAGTTGATTTTGGCAATCCCGGGCATGTTATTCGCTGCGGGACATGCGAAAAACGACATCCCATCTGTCTTAAACACCTATCAGGCACAAAATGAAGGTGTAGAAATTAAATATGGTCGCGAGTTGGGCATCGATCTTAAAATGCTGCAAGCTGCGGGTGCACGTGTTGAAGAAGCCTGGTCTGGTCTCGATGACAATAAAAGCAAGCATGAAAGCATGCTTGTTGTCGTTGGGCGCGGTTCGTCTGATCCAGATGCAAATTCAAATGCAACGAAAGTGATGCGCATGCTATGGGAAGGCATGGGTTTTGGCTGGGCCGAAACATGTTATTCTGGCGTAACATTTCCTCTTGTAGAGCCAGGCTTAGAACATTTTGTTAAGCTCGGCTATAAACGCATCCTTGTTTTTCCTTATTTCTTATTCACTGGCATCCTGATTAACCGTATCTATGACGCCGTTGACACTGTCGCTGCACGCCATCCAGATGTAGAATTCGTAAAAGTTGGATATCTAAACGACCATCCCAAAGTAATGGATACCTTTGCAGAACGTGTTTGGGAAATTCTTGAAGGCACCAATGTAATGAACTGTCAAATGTGTAAATATCGCGCACAAGTTCTAGGTTTTGAAGATGAAGTAGGCATGGCACAGGAAAGTCATCACCACCATGTGGAAGGTATTGGTACTGGTGATGCACTTAGCCACGATCATTCCCATGATCATAGTCATGATCACTCACATGACCACGGACATCATCATCATGGGCATGGGCACTCTCACGGTCATTCTCATGATCATGGCGACCATGATCACCATCACCATCCATATCCACAAGCCGACCATCCTCTGGGTCCTAAGACGCTAGAAAACGGTTATAAAGGCTAAAGTAATGTTTGATTACATTCGTGATCCCATGGCAATCTATGCGGCCAGTTTTAAAGCTATCCGCGAAGAAACTGACCTAACAAATATCCCAACCTCTCTACATGCGATTACCTTACGTGTGGTCCATGCAGCAGGAAACCCGGATGTTGTCGAGAATATCGCATGGGGTGGAGATATTGCCAAAGCAACCGACGCCTTAAAACAAGGTGCGCCCATTCTGTGTGATGCTGAAATGGTATCACATGGTATCATCCGCCGCCGATTGCCTGCAGAAAACGATGTGATCTGTACATTAAATATGGATAGCACTCCCAACCTTGCCAAGCAGATTGGAAATACACGATCTGCGGCGGCCGTGGAACTTTGGGAGCCTTGGCTGGAAGGAGCTGTCGTTGCTATTGGAAACGCGCCAACCACCCTATTCTATCTTTTGGAGAAAATTGCAGCTGGTGGACCGAAACCCGCTGCGATTTTAGGTTTTCCTGTGGGTTTCATTGGCGCGGCAGAATCCAAAGAAGCTTTGATCACCCATGCTGGTGACATTCCCTTCGTCACTTTACGTGGTCGTTTAGGCGGCAGTGCAATGGCTGCAGCAGCCGTAAATGCGCTTTGTGCGGAGAATGAAGAATGAGCCAAAGATGGATCAAAGTTATCGGCATTGGCGAAGATGGCATGAATGGCCTTTCCGCCAGCAGCCGTATTTTGATTGATCAAGCCGATGTGGTCATCGGCGGCGATCGTCATCTGACTATGATAGGCGCGACCAACGCCGACCAAATGACATGGCGCTCCCCTTTAAAAGATACTCTGGCTGATATAGAGAAACTAAAGGGCAAACAAGTGGTTGTGCTTGCGACAGGTGATCCTATGTCTTATGGGATTGGCGTGACTTTAGGTAAGCATTTTGGGTATGACCAACTGGATATTGTTCCAGCTGTTGGCGCATTTGCGCTTGCTTCCGCGAAAATGGGATGGGCTTTAACAGATCCCTTCACTGAATGCTTAACTCTACATGGTAGACCGCTTGAAAATTTATCATTACACCTTCGAAATGGCGTCAAACTAATTGCACTTTCCGCAAATGGAGAAACCCCTGCGCAAGCAGCGGAACTCCTATGTCTCAAAGGGTTTTCGGAAAGCCAGATCACAGTTTTATCCCATATGGGTGGAAGAGATGAAGCCCGTATATCTAATATTGCAAAAGAGTGGAGTGACGAAAAAACAGCTGATCTCAACGTCATTTGCATCGAATGCGTAGCTGATGATCAAGCGGCATCCTTATCGCGTATCGCAGGCTTACCTGACGATGCCTTCTCTCATGATGGCAAAATGACTAAACGCGAAGTACGGGCAGCGACCTTGGCTTTACTTGCACCCAAACCGGGTGAGTTACTTTGGGATGTCGGTGCAGGTTGCGGTTCCATCGCAATTGAGTGGATGCGTGCAGATGGCAAAGCCATTGCCATTGAAGACAACGACAAACGTCTTGGCTTAATGGCAGATAATGCCCTGAGCCTTGGCACACCAACTTTGAAAATCATCCAAGGCCGTGCGCCAGAGAGACTTGATGGTCTTGCAACCCCAGATGCGATCTTCATTGGTGGCGGGTTAACATCTGAAGGTTTGGTTGAAGCCTGTTGGGATGCATTGCCCAAAGGTGGACGTCTGGTAGCCAATGCCGTGACTTTACAAGGGGAAACAAAACTTATGGAAATGTGGGAAAACTGGGGCGGTGAAATGTCGCGTCAATCTGTATCCCGCTTAACCAAAGTAGGCCCACATCATGGCTGGAAACCTTTCATGCAAGTTACACAATATGCTGTAACCAAGTCTTAAAGTTAAGAAGAATAAGAATATGACAGAAGTGATTAAAAATACGGGTACACTTTTCGGCGTGGGCGTTGGTCCAGGTGACCCTGAACTCATCACCCTTAAGGCATTACGCGTGATCCGTGAGGTTGATGTTTTGGCTTGGCCAGCCCTGTTAGAAGGGGACAGCTTGGCACGCACAATTGCTGAACCTCATCTAGATGGACATCATCACGAAATCCCTATTCGTATGCCGATGGAAGTGGCTCGTTTTCCTGCGCAAAATGTTTATGACAAAGCAGCAATTGAAATTGCAGAACAGTTAAACGCAGGTAAAGATGTCGCTGTTTTATGTGAAGGTGATCCTTTTTTCTATGGCTCTTTTATGTATCTGTTTGGTCGCTTGGCGGATGAATTTCCTATCCAAGTCATTCCGGGTGTCTCCTCTTTGATGGCAACCGCAGCAGCGGTCGGCGCGCCACTCGCAAGCCGTAATGATGTAATGACAGTCATTCCCGGACCTGTTGAAGAAGATATTATGAAACGTCGACTGGATCGTGCCGAAGCAGCAGCCATTATGAAAGTTGGGCGCCATCTTCCCAAAATCCGCCGCGTTATCGAAGAATTAGGCCTTACAGACCAAGCCCGCTATATCAGTCATGCGACAATGGACAAGCAAATTGTAGCCCCATTAGCGGAGGTTGAGCTGGAAACAGCCCCATATTTCTCCATGATTTTAATTCATAAACGCGGTGAAGCTTGGAAAGAAGAATAATCTTATGCCTCTGAAACCAACTGCCATCCTGATTTTGACAGATAGCGCCCTGCCTTTGGCAGAAAAGGTGAAATCTGCGCTTGGACAGGCGGAAATTCATGGTTTTAAGAAGAGAATTCAAGAAGGCTGTGATACCTATTTTACAGAAACCATTTCTCATATTCAAAAACTATATAAATCGGGCCAATCCATTATTGGGATATGTGCGTCTGGGATTTTAATTCGTGCTGTGGCGCCAACTTTGAGCGATAAGCGTGAGGAACCTGCACTTCTCTCTTTGTCTGAAGACGGACGATTTATTGTTCCCCTACTTGGCGGTCATCATGGTGCCAACCAAATGGCACGGGATCTAGCGAGCCATCTTAACATTCACGCTGCCGTTACAACTGCGGGTGATTTAAAACTAGGCTTTTCTTTGGATGAACCGCCTATCGGATATAAGCTTGAAAACCCCGAAATGATGAAACCGATCACCGCAGCTCTTTTAGCGGGTGAGAAAGTACAACTTGTGCATGAAGCCGGGGATGAAAGCTGGCCGCCTTCAACTGCCTTTTCCTCATCTGGTGAATATTGCGTTTATGTAACAGATAAATCTGATCGTGCGAGTGATACAAATTTAGTCATTCATCCACCTGTTCTCACTCTTGGTGTTGGCTGTGAGAGAAATGCGCCAGCATCAGGATTAATCTCCCATGTAAAAAAACAGTTGGATGACGAAAATTTATCTGCACAAAGTATTGCTGCTATGGGCAGCATTGATATTAAAGTTGATGAAGCGGCCATGATTGGCTTAGCAAAAGAATTAGATATTCCCTTTCGCGTTTTTGAGGCATCGGCCCTCAACAAATATAAGGATCAACTCCAAAACCCGTCTGAAATCGTGTTCAAAGAAACAGGATGTTATGGCGTTGCGGAAGGTTCGGCCCTTTCCCTTGCAGGGGATGGTGGTGAATTGATCCTTCCCAAACAAAAAGATCCAAAACACACAATGGCAATTGCCAGAAATAACAAAGGAATTAATTTCATGGATAAAGGTCGCGAGGCTGGAAAACTATATGTCGTCGGCATCGGCCCGGGTACAGAAAACTGGCGTACGGCTGAAGCCGTTCATTTATTGCAAGATGCCGAAGAAATCGTTGGTTACCAGCTTTATCTGGATTTATGTGATGACTTGATCGCAGGCAAACCAACTCATAATTCCGAATTGGGTGAAGAAGAAGCCCGTGCCCGCCGTGCATTGGAATTAGCCGCAGAAGGTAAAAAGATTGCATTGGTTTGTTCTGGTGACCCCGGCATCTATGCTCTGGCAACTTTGGTATTTGAATTAATCGATCGCGCAGATGATCGTGCGTGGAATGGTGTCGATGTTACAGTTGCACCCGGTATTTCTGCATTCCAAGCTGCGGCTGCACGCATTGGCGCACCGATCAACCATGATTTCTGCACCATCAGCTTATCCGATCTTCTGACACCACGTGAACATATCTTAAAACGTTTGAATGCGGCAGGTGAAGGCGATTTTGTGATTTCCTTCTATAACCCGCAAAGCCTACGTCGCCGTACATTACTGCCAGAAGCAAAAGAAATTTTGTTAAAGCATCGTCCAGACACAACACCCGTAGTCATTGCACGCAACTTGGGTCGTCCAGATGAAACCGTACGTGTGGTTACACTTTCAGAGTTTAATCCAGAAGAAGTAGATATGTTGACTTTGGTTATGATTGGTAATTCCGAAACCCGCTTTGTAGAACGTGGTGGCAAGGTATTTGTCTATACGCCGCGCGGCTATGCAAAGAAAATGACTGACGAAGAAGGATAAGACAAATGACTGTACATTTCATTGGTGCCGGACCGGGTGCAGAAGACCTGATCACCGTTCGTGGCCTGAAACTTATCCAAAAATGTAAAACCTGCCTTTTTGCGGGGTCACTGGTTCCAGAAGCCATCGTATCTGAAGCACCAGAGGGCGCATTGGTCATGGATACAGCCCCTATGCATCTGGATCAAATCATTGATGAGATCGTAAAAGCCCATGAACGCGGCGAAGATGTTGCCCGTGTCCATTCTGGAGATCCATCTATCTATGGTGCGATTGGTGAACAAATCCGTCGTTTAAAGACATTAGGCATCCCGTATGATATTTGCCCGGGTGTTCCTGCCTTTGCGGCAAGTGCAGCTTTGGTTGAGTCTGAATTGACCCTTGCGGGTGTCAGCCAAACAATCATTCTGACACGGACATCTACACGCTCGTCAGAGATGCCTGAAGGTGAAGATTTGGTAACTTTGGGTAAAAGTGGCGCCACATTGGCGGTCCATCTGTCCATCACCAATTTGGCAAAAGTTGTGCGTGACCTTACACCTTTATATGGCGAGGATTGTCCCGTTGTTGTAGTCTATCGTGCCACATGGCCAGACCAGGAAATCATCCGCGGAAATCTATCTGATATTCGTAAAAAGGTAAAAGAAGCAAAGTTGACACGTACTGCCTTAATTTTGGTCGGCCGTGTTTTTGAAAATGAAGATTTTGATGATAGTCATCTTTATCACATCGATCACACACATGTTTTGAGACCGTAATAAATTTCAAATTCGTGAAAGACATACAAAAAGGGCTGGAATATTTTCCAGCCCTTTTCTTATAAACGTCTTATCCAATAGCCAGTTTTCACAGTTAAACAGGGGGAGGGGTAATTCAAACTAAACTATCTAGATGGACATATAAGATAACAGAATTAAATTTCAAGCCCTGTGATAATGATCACTGATTGTTGATTTACACTGCGTCCTCAATAATCTTACTTGCAGGTTCATCCGGAGTACCAGCATCTTTTAACTCTGCTGACCCGCGAATAACAAAGGCATATGAAGCTATAGTCAAACCGCCCATGACAGCAATCGCAAACGCCATCGGGAAAGCCGTCATATTAAAACTATGACCAACCGCCAGCCCAACAAAAGCAGCACCCGAATATTGCATACAGCCCATTAGGCTACTTGCGGCGCCAGCCATTTTTGGAAACGCCCCAACCGCAGATGCCATAGAATTTGGCAAGACCATACCCATACCAGCCGCATAAAAAACCATCGGCAATAAAATACTATAGACAGTCACATATTCGCTTAAGACCATCATGAGCATCACGCCCCCACCGAATATCTCAAGACAAGCACCAAACAAAATTAAGTTACGCATCCCCAGTGTTTTAACAGTACGCCCACCAAATTGCGTACCAATCATATACCCAACGACCATACCCGCGAATACATAACCATATTGATCGGGCCGCAACCCAATAACTTCGATAAATACGAAAGCGGAACCTGATATCCAGGCAAATAGCCCAGAATAAGTAAACAGACATGCCAACATAAATCCCACAAATGCGCGATGAGATAACATAAACCTAAAGTTTCGCATCATTCGGCGTGGTTTAATGGCATGCGGATCAGGATTCGTATTGGTCTCTTCAAGAAGTCCATAAATTCCCAGTAAACATAACCCTCCGAAGGCTGAAAGCATCACGAAGTTACCTTGCCAGCCAAAATAAACCGTCACAACCCCACCCAAGATCGGACCTGCAGCTGGGGCAATCGCCATAACAGTGCCCATATGTGACATTAACTTTGCCGCATCAACGGGTTGATACACATCGCGTATAACAGCACGAGCAATCACAATGCCCCCACAAGCACCAATTGCTTGTAAAAGCCGTCCAGCAATCAATTCTTCAATACTGCCTGCGAAATAACATAAGATTGACGCTAGGAAATAGATAAAAGTGCTTCCTAGAAGTACCTTACGGCGCCCAAACTGATCACTCATTGCACCCACAAAGAGCTGGCAAACGGCAAAAGCAACCATATAAACACTAAGCGTCAACTGCACTGTTGGCACATCTGTATCAAAACTATTTTGAATATTCGGCAAGGCAGGCAAATACAAATCTGTGCTTAACGGCCCCAATGCTGTCAACATCGTAATCAGAATTGTGACCACGATATGTGTCGGCTTCAACCCCATTCTATAGCTCCATTAGTGTAATAATCAGACAGGCTGTTTAGCCGCAATCTGTCGATCTGTAAATATGACGTAAAATGCACATGCAAGCGAAGCAAAAGCCAAACCCAGCATAACTTGGGACAAAGGTAAGGCTGTTGCATCATATACTTTATTCACCAGAACACTCACAATTCCGGCAACGCCCATTTGAAAGCCCCCCATCATGGCCGATGCACTCCCTGCAATTCTAGGGAAAGGTTGCATGGCTGCTGCCATCGTGGTGGGGGCTACAAATCCATTGCCGATTAGATAAATTGAGGCCGGCAGAACCAGATAGATAATCGACAGTTCAAAACTTAATGCCAACATTAATAAAGCCCCGCCAATAGATATAATCGGCCCACCGATCATAATCGCTTGATGCCCAATCACTTTTACCAAGCGGCCTGACATATAACTACCAAAACCATAAGCTGCCGCCGTAAACATGATAAGCAATCCATATTGATCCGGTGTAAGTTGCAATTCTTCCAACATCAAAAATGGGCTTAATGTGGTATAACTCATCAAGCCGCCAAATAGCAGGCTACTAATCATCACCAGCGCCACAAATCTTAAATTGCTGATCACTTGCCAATAGATTTTTGCCAAGCGAATTGGGTTAATCGCCCCTGATAATTTCTCCGTATTACTTTCCTTTAAATGAAAGAAAGACCAGATAAACATTACACTTCCAACAACGGCCAAGAAGTAAAAGCAAGCCTGCCAGTTGAACCATACGGTTAATTGCCCGCCAATAATGGGGGCAATTGCAGGTGTTAAAGACAAAGCCGTCGCCACAAAAGCAAAAACCCGGATCGCTTGATCTTGATGGTATAAATCCCGAACGACAGCACGCGAAATCACAGCCCCACAACAGGCGCCAATCCCTTGAAAAAGACGGGCAAATTGCAAAGCTTCAATATCTTGCGCCAAAGCACAGATAAAACTGGAAGCTACATAAAAAGCTATACCTGACAAGAGAACAGGACGGCGGCCAAACTGATCACTTAATGGCCCGTAAACAAGCTGACCAAAAGCGAACCCAAATAAAAATAAAGATAAAGTAACCTGCACAGAGACCTTATCCACCTGAAAGTCATCCGCAATGCCCAGCATAGCTGGCACATATAAAGTCACTGACAAAACACCCATAGATGTTAAGGCAGTCAATAGGATACTATACCAAACCGATGGCGTATGATCGGGATCAGCTTTGATATAATCCTGTTTCGAAATATTCATAATTATCTCAGTTGAACGTCACAGCGTGTAATTTTCCGCCATGTTGATGCAGCCAATCCCGGGATTTTCTCCATTCCGGGTCTAATTCTTCAACAATCGCCCAAAAGGCACTTGAATGATTATGTTCACGGATATGCGCAACTTCATGTGCGGCCACATAATCCAAAACATATCTTGGCGCCATAATGAGACGCCAAGAAAAGTTTAAACTTCCATCTGACGCACAACTTCCCCAACGGCTTTTTGTATCGCGAATACTAATACGTCGATGTTGGACACCAAGTTGATCCGTATAATAATCAACTCTTTCCTTAAATCTTTCTTTTGCTTTCTTCTTAAGGAAATCCATGACACGGCGGGGCATATGTTCTTCGGGACCTCCGACCATCAGCAAACTTTCTTCGGTTAATCGACAAGATCTCCCTAGTTTCGGATCATGCGTAATCTTATATTCGATCCCTTCAACATGAAGCAAAACGCCATTTTGAACTTCAATCAATATTTCTTGTTTAGAAATTTGCGCCTCAATCCAATCATGATGCTGATCAACAAATCGCCAAGCCTGACGTTGTGAAACCCCTTTTGGTAAAGTCACCACAATTTCCCGCTTTGCTGTGTCATATTTTAAGATCAAGCGTTTCGCGCGCGCATTTACCTTGAAACGTATTATGACTTCCTGCCCGTTTTTCAGGGCAAGCCGATCTGTTTCCATAGATTTCTTGGATGAAGAGCGTAATAATTCAAGCATTGAGGGAGTGTAGGCTGCTTTGATGAAATTCTGAAGTCTTCTTTTTGGCGAAGTAAAATGCCGCGAAAGAAACAATAAGTCTTAATCTTCGAAATCCGGATCACGATCTTGAAAATTAAATGGCATATTACCTGCTTCTAACCAATGCATCACATGCTCTTCCAAATCTTCGACTTCTTCTTCACCAACCACTTCATCTTGCACGGAAATGCCTGCTTCATGGACTGTATTAGGATCACCGGAAATCAAAGGATGCCAGGTGGGTAAATCGTCCCCATCCGCAATAAGTTTGTAAGCACAAGTTTTCGGTAACCAAGTTAATGTTTCAGCATCTTTGGGGGTCAGTTGCACACAATCTGGCACATGATCCAAACGGTTGGGGTAATGTTTACATTGGCAACTATTCAAATCCAATAACTTACACGCCACATTGGTAACCGCAATCTCACCCGTATCAATATCTTCCATTTTATGAAGACAACATTGGCCACAACCATCACAAAGTGATTCCCATTCTGTCTGGGTCATCTCATAAAGAGACTTGGTTTCCCAAAAAGGAAGTGGTTCTGATTGGCTCACGGTTTCATCCGATCAATCAAGTGAATAAAAGACCCCATTACAGACCCAACACGCAAACCAACGGTGCCCATCGGCGTATTGGTTGCATCCTTGGTTGCAAAGAGAGCCTCTGCACTCATATCAATTTCATCGGTAGATGCATAGTGAAATTCATGTGCCAAATACACATCACCTGCTTTACCCAACGGACAATCATGCTGTAATTCAGCTTTGCGATAACCCAAATGAAGTTTGCGTTTCTGGAAATTGGTAATCACTGGAAGAAGACCTAACATGTCATGGGCAACACCTTCTTTATCAACAATTTGACGACCCAGTGTCATATAGCCACCGCATTCACCAAAGATAAATTTTTCTTGTTCTGCCGCTTTACGGAGGCCGTTCAAAAAATTCTCATTTGCGGCAATTTTGGCTGCATGTAATTCAGGATAGCCACCAGGTAGATAAATGGCATCCGCCTCCTCATCTGGAGCCTCATTCAATAGGGGTGAAAAGAAAGAAATTTCCGCCCCCATTTTACGCCAATGAGTTAACATACCTTCATAGCAAAAGGCATAAGCAAGATCACGTGCAACTGCTATATGCCTACCAATGGGTGGGATATAATCCGTCGCGCCTTTTTCATTACGACTTTGCAATGATGAAGAAATCGATATTAATTTATCGATATCACAATACTCAGATATCCAGTTGGCTGCTATTTGCAGGAAACCTTCCAGATCAGAATGTTCGCCAGCCTGCACCAATCCCAAATGACGTTCCGGCATTTCCAAATCCGGATGGCGTGGTAAATATCCTAGTATCGGTAAATCCGGTAAATATTTATCCATGGCTTGCTGGATCAAATCTTTATGGGATAAACTACCGAGGTTGTTGAACAACACCCCACCAATCTGCACATCATCTCTGAGGTCTATAAATCCTTTAATAGTCGCAATTGCAGAGGCAGATTGGCCCTTTACATCCACGACCAGTAAAACAGGCAGGCCGATTTCGGCTGCAAAATCCGCTGTTGAACCAGTACCGTCTTTTGCACCATCAAATAATCCCATCACCCCTTCGGTGATAATAATTTGCGGATTATTTTCAGCTAATTGATCCAAGATATTCTGACGCGTTTCTGGACGCATCGCCCAAGGGTCAATATTCAAACAGTTATGACCACTCGCTGCCCGGTGAAAAGCAGGATCAATATAGTCCGGACCGATCTTGGCAGACGCCACCTTAATATCACGGTTTCTTATTGCACGTAGCAAAGCAAGAGTAATTAAGGTCTTACCACTACCCGATTTAGGGGCGGCAATAATCAATCCACGACTATTGGAAAATTCAGTCATTATTCCGCAGCTTCAGAAGCAGATAATTCTGCAACCTTGCTCATCCAGTTCAGCTGTTCACGCAAATCAACAACAGGACCCACACATACAATTGCAGGTGGTTTAATTTGCTCCGCTGTTTCAACAGCTGTTTCTAGGGTACAGGTGACGACTTTTTGGTTTTCGGTGGTTGCTGCCATAATAAAGCCAACCGGTTCATCTGCCGGGCGTCCTGCCTCCATTAATTTTTCGACAATTCGTCCGATATGCTTAATCGCCATATAGAAAATCAAGACCGGTGCACCATTGGCTAATGCTTTCCAATCCATATTATCAGGCACTTCACCCGTCATGGAATGACCTGTCACGAAAGTCACCGCAGAATTACAATCACGATGCGTGGCAGGAATGCCAGCATAGGCCATACCGCCGATACCCGCTGTTATTCCGGGAACGATACGAAATGGAATTTCGGCATTAACAAGGGTTAACGCTTCTTCCCCACCACGTCCAAATACAAAAGGATCACCACCCTTTAGACGCAACACACGTTTTCCGTCATTCGCTAGTTCCACCAGACGATCAGAAATATCTTGTTGCTTTGGGCTTGGCTTACCACCACGTTTCCCCGCATAAATACGTTCTGCTTCTGGTTTTGCCATAGACAAAATACGTTCATCAACCAAGGCGTCATAAACAATGACATCCGCTTGGGCCAACGCATTCACACCATGAAGGGTTAACAGCCCCGGATCGCCCGGACCTGCACCAACGAGCCAGACCCAACCGGGCAGAAATTCTGGCAGGTCAGCTGGCGGGGTAATATTCATTGTCAAACTCATGGCGGGCACCATACTCAAATCAGAAAGTTTTGCAACAAATCCTAGCGACTAGAACTAACAACTTTGCGCAAAAAATAGAAAAGTTGGCCTCTTTTGCGATGGTCGTTTTCCACAGTTCAGATTAAACTGCATCTTCATGAATGAGTCGAATAAAAATATACAAACCAAAGCTGGTCGCAAACCTGACCAACCTTTACGTAAAGGTTGGACAACGGGCAGTTGTGCCGCCGCAGCCTCAAAAGCGGCTTATATTGGACTGCTTACAGGTATAGTGCCTGATGAAGTTGAAATTCGTCTTCCACGTGGAGAGTTACCACGCTTTAAAACACTCAACCCCGTTAAATCCAGTGATTCTATCACCGTATCCATCCAGAAAGATGCGGGCGACGATCCCGATATCACACATGAAGCCATTATTAGCGCCACAATCACCAAGGCCGAAAATAACGGCCTTAGGTTTCACGCCGGAAAAGGCGTTGGCACAGTGACCCTACCCGGCCTTCCGCTTCCGGTCGGTGAACCTGCCATCAATCCAAAACCAAGAGAAATAATAGAAAGCAATCTGCAAGAAGTTGCCGACCAACATGATGAGTCTCTTCGATTAAATGTTACAATATCAATCGAAAATGGTGAAGAACTCGCACAAAAAACATGGAATCCTCGCCTTGGTATTGTCGGTGGGCTTTCTGTTCTTGGAACAACGGGCATTGTGACACCTTTTTCATGTTCCGCTTGGATACATTCCATTCATCGAGGCGTCGATGTTGCCCGTGCAAATGGATTCAATCATGTGGCAGGCACCACGGGTAATATGTCCGAAAACGCTTTGCGTGAAAATATTGACCTTCCGGATGAGGCTTATCTGGATATGGGTGATTTCGCTGGCGGCATGCTTAAATATATTCGTCGACATCCAGTTGAACGCGTCACCATCTCTGGTGGCTTTGCCAAGATGTTAAAACTGGCGCAAGGTAATATGGACTTACATTCATCCCGATCCCAAGTGAATTTCGAAAAACTCGCAGATATGGTTTCGAAATTGGGGGGAGATCAAGCTCAAATTGATCTCACCCGATCGGCCAATACAGCCAAACAAGTCTTGGACGCCTGCCCTGACTTACCATTGGCAAAAACCGTTGCAAAACAAGCACGAGAAACTGCTCTTGCTACCTTATCCGGCCAAACCAAAGTTGATATTGTTGTAGTTGATCGTGTTGGAACAATCCTTGCTCATGAAGGCGCGGAAACGAGTATTTTAGAATGAAGTCGCAGATTTTAATTCTTGGGGGCACAACAGAAGCCCGCTTACTTCCCCCTGCGATACCCGATGCCATTGCAAGTAAATACGATATCGTAACAAGCTTCTCAGGCATAACGAAATCCCCAAAGATAGAAGCTGGTCAAATACGTATCGGTGGATTTGGTGGGGTTGAAGGTTTATGCAACTATATAACCGCCCATAATGTTGCACTTATTATCGATGCAACCCACCCCTTCGCCAAAGCTATGCCCAAACATGCATATGAAGCTGCAAAGATCACTCAATGTAAACTGGTTAGATATCTGCGACCAGAATGGTCTGAGAAAACAGGAGATCAATGGATATACGCTGATAATCTAGATCACGCAGCCATGTTATTAACTCAGTTAGGGACACATGCTTTCCTTGCTTTGGGATCACGTGATTTAGCTTCGTTTAGGGAGGTGACAGGGTTGAAACTAACCGCACGTATGATTGAAAAAGCACCTGAAGAAAATCTCCCAAAAGATTGCAATATCATTTATGCGCGCCCTCCCTTTCATCTAAATGATGAAGAGGCATTGTTTTCTAGCCAAAAAATAGACATATTGGTCACGAAGAATAGTGGCGCACAGGCGACAAAAGCGAAACTAGAAGCCTGTCGTAACCTTGGAATTCAAGTTTTAATGATTAATCGACCAACGGTTCAACCCGGACCAGTGATCGCATCATTAGATCGAATGATTATCCGCCTGAAAGAAGAATTTACATTATGATTAAATCATTTTTCAAATCTGCTGCAATCTCTTTTCTGGCTATATTTAGCTTTATTAATATCAGTGCTGCGCAAACCGAGCTCTTTGTCGATCACCCAATGATCAAAGGAGCTTTAAATGGTGACTATACGGCTGTTCGTTCTCAGCTTCTTAAGGGGGTTGATGCTAATATGACAGGCAGTCGTAATATTACTGCGCTTATTGCAGCCGCCCAAAGAGGTTACCCAGACATCGTTGAGTTGACTTTTGAATTTGGTGCCTTTGCCAACCATCCTGATAGTCTTGGAAATTCAGCCATTTTTTACGCGGCTGAACGTCAAGATTACGACAGCATGGAAATTATATTAAATAACCAAGCGGACCCAAATATGAGGAATACACAGGGGGAAACTCCACTACATTGGGCTGCGCGTACCGGTGATATTGAAATATTCCAAATTCTGATCGACTACGGTGCAGACCCCTCCCTAAAGGATTACACAGGCCGCGGCGTCTTAGATTATGCGCGTAATAGCCGAAATACGCGCATGGAAAGTGAATTGATAAATCTAGGCTATCAATAAACAGCCGGTCACTTACTTATCTGATTTCATCTTCAAGACGCGACATCACCCGCTGCCAATAAATAGCAGGATAGCCACCTCCGGATATGTTATCCATCGGGGTGGCTTTATCATTTCCAATCCAAACCCCCATGGCCAGAGCTTTTCTTGCCGTTAAATTGTCTTTTGCAAAACCAATAAACCATGCATCTTTGTTTAACTGTGTTGTTCCAGTCTTACCGGAAACATAACTTTTTTCCAATTGCGCTCGCTTGCCAGTCCCATCCAACACAACACTATGCAGCATCTCAGTCATATTTTCTGCAATGTCTTCGTCCAGTATTTCACTATCATCTTCAAAATGAGTAAAGAGCACTTCGCCATTTCCGGCCCTGATCTCCTTGATCCCATGCGGTATCGCCGCAAGGCCATTATTTGCAATCACCGCATATGCACCTGTCATTTCCATTAAAGATATCTCTTGCACCCCTAAAGGAAGGGATGGATGTTCTTGCATGGGTGCCGTAATTCCCAATCGCCGTGCCATTTGTATTACCTCACCTCTTCCTACTTTTTCAGCTATGGCTACAGCGGCTTTATTAAGTGAGAGACGCAACCCATTCTCTAAGGAAACTTTTTCTTGATAGCCATTATCAGGATTATTCAACAAAGATTGATCCCTCGGACTCCAACCATCAATCACAATATTAGAAATATCAATCTGATCGTCAGGCTCCAAACCACTTTCAAGGCCTGCTAAATATGCGATTGGTTTAAATACAGACCCGGTTTGACGTTTTGCATGAACGGCACGATTAAAAGGTGAGATTGACCAGTTCTTCCCACCTAACATCGCTGTTACTGCGCCATCCTCTCGCATGATCACTGCAGCGATCTGTTCAGCATTTGCTTTAACTGCTTGATTTAAAATTTTCCAAATTTGACTTTCCAAAGCTCTTTGATGACTTGGTTCAAACGTTGTCTGAATTATTAAATCATCATCTATGGGACCAATAAGATGTGATACACGTCCCATTACCCAGTCAGCAAAGTACCGGTTATTCTGTCCTGCGCGCGCGCCAACGATCTTAACTTTCTTACGTTTATGAGTATCGGCCGTGGCTTGTTGTAAGAACTCAGCATTTACCATGAGATCAAGAACCAAATTTGCCCGTTTGGCACTTCTTTCTGCATTTGCACGAGGATTATATGCACTTGGTGCCTTAGGTAGGCCTGCTAAGACAGCACTCTCATATAGAGATAAATTAGAAGCAGATTTACCAAAATATTTACGTGCAGCGGCATCCACCCCGTAAACACCAGACCCCAAATATACACGATTTAAATAAATCGTTAAAATCTCATCTTTGCTAAACGATTTTTCCAACCAGAAGGCAAGAAGCAACTCTTGTACTTTTCTACGAATTGTTTTTTCTCGCGTCAGAAACAGGTTTTTCGCCAATTGCTGCGTCAAACTTGACCCACCTTGACGATAACCACCACTGGTTAAATTCACAAATATTGCACGCCCAAGACCAAATATATCGATACCAAAATGATCATAGAATCTGCGGTCTTCTGTGGCGATAAAGGCCTGAATTACAGAAGGGGGTAATTCATCCAATGTGATTGGCCGACCATGCGTCCCACCTTGCCGTGCTAATACAGAACCATCTGCGGCTAAAACTGTCATAGAAGGATTACGAGTGATAGCTTTTGTTGCCGTTTCCGGATTGGGAAGATCCCAAGCAAACCACAGTAAAATTCCTGCAAAAGCCACACCACCCCAAATCCCGAATGTTAAAATCCATTTTAACCATTTCCACAAAGGACGTGACGTTTTCGTCTGAACTAAGCTACTTTCCCTAGAACGAAACTTATCTTTAGCATCTGATTTTGCAGCTTTTTTGGCTGCAACTTTCTTCGTTGCTTTTTTTGATTTTATTTTTTTATTTTTGGGGTTTTGTGTATTTGCCATAGCATAGATATACGCAGAGTCGGCCACATCGCCAAGCCTTGGTATTGTTTAGAAATTGACTAAAGTTAAATGCTCTTCCTTGATATAGATCAATAGTTGCTAATCAACGAACTAATGGGCTTCCCAATCAGATTACTTCGCCCTATAAAAAACCCATGCAAAAACAACGTACATATTCAAAATGCCTAGAAAAACTTAACGCGGTGGGTCTTCGCCCAACCAAGCAGCGGTTGGGTTTAGCACGTCTTTTATTTGAACGTCCTTTTGATCATGTAACTGCAGAGCAGTTGCACAAGGATGCACATGATGCGCGTCTGAAAATTTCTTTGGCAACTGTCTATAATACACTGAATCAATTTAGTGACGCAGGACTTGTACGTGAAGTGGTTCTGGAATCAAGTCATTCTTATTTTTGTACAAATCCATCACCACATCATCACATGTATAATGAAGCAACTGGCGAGATTACCGATATTCCAGTTGATCAAATCGAAGTTAGCAAACTCCCTAATTTGCCAGATGATCTTTCCATTGCATCAGTTGATGTGGTTATTCGCGTGAATCAAAACGCCTAAACAAAACCAGATAAATATACTTTTCCAATCTGATATATTGTTCGTTTAGATTGAATAAATGACAAGAATCCTGTTCCTGTCATTTCAGGGCTAGCCCTATCGGTTTAAACTGATATAGTCCCCTGCACGGATTTTACATATCCATCTTATCACGCGTTATTTACTACCTAAGGATCAGGAGACATTCATGTCGCTTAAAGGTTCTAAAACACTAGAAAATCTTATAAAATCATTTTCCATCGAAGCACAGGCAAACCGCCGTTATTTATACTTCGCTCAAAAGGCAGATATCGAAGGCTATAATGATATTGCCGCTGTATTCCGTTCTACAGCAGAAGTTGAAACAGCCCATGCTCACACAATCTTAGAAGCGCTCGAGAAGAATGGCGACCCTGTAACCAATGAACCAATTGGCACAACTGAGGACAATTTGAAATCCTCTATCACTGGGGAAACATACGAATATACAGAAATGTATCCCAAGATGGCAGAAGCTGCTCGTAAGGAAGGCTTTAATGAGATTGCCGATCTGTTTGAGTCTTTAGCAAAAGCTGAAAAAAATCACGCTGGTCGTTTCCAAAAAGCTTTGGAGTCTCTAAGCTCTTAACTCAGATATGACAAAAAAATCAGGCCGCTTTCATCACCCGATTGCGGCCATTTTCTTTGGCCTCATATAACGCTTCATCAGAGCGGCGCATAACATCGTCCAAATTTTCATTTTTCTGTAATGCAGCAACACCAACCGAAACTGTTACATTAATAACCTGCCCGTCCGACAATTTTATATCACTATCTGCTATAGATTGACGTAATCGATCTGCAACAAGCGCCGCCCCATCTAAATCGGTTTCAGGTAAAGAAATACAAAATTCTTCGCCGCCCAAGCGCCCTACATGATCTTCATCACGGACAATTTCCATACATTGTGCTGATAGAAAACGTAAAACATCATCGCCACCCGCATGACCATAAGTATCGTTTACATTTTTAAAATGATCTGCGTCTAACATGATAACAGACATAGGGTGATCGTAACGTTGTGACCGATGTACTTCACTTTCAGACGCCTCTAAAAAGGCCCGACGTGTCATCACATTGGTCAAAACATCCGTATTAGCAAGTGCATGAAGTTTCGCTGTCATTTCTTTCATGGCAAGCAGGTTCTTAACCCGGACCATCAACTCTGTGGGGTCCACAGGTTTTCGTAAGAAATCATTAGCCCCTACCTCAAATGCATCGCGCAAGAAATGCTTTTCCTCGCTACTGGTTACCATAATAACTGGTAAATCATCAGAAGTTTTGTGTTCGCGAAGTTTTTCGATAACATCAAGACCATCAAGCTCTGGCATTTGATAATCAACTAAGACCATATCGACACTAGGTTCATTAATACAATAATCCAATCCTTCTAAAGGATTGGTGAAGATGATCGGATTAACACCTTCTACTTCTTTCAGGAATTCAGACACAAGGCGAGCAATGATACTTGTATCATCCATCACCACTACATTGTTCATATGCCAACTCCGTCACGCCTAGTAAACTCTCTGCATAGAAATACTATAACAAGATTATTAGATCGGCTATACCCCGGATAGAAGTTTTTTACGAAACAGTTGTTTCTTTTACGATCAATTCTTCTAACAAACCAAATACATCATTACGACGTGTTTGCCATAAACCTCTGTCGAGCGCTTCTTGAAGACGCTCCAACATTTCCTTTAGCGCTTGTGGATTATGCTTCTTCAAGAAATCCAAAACCTTTTCATCTTTAAGATATGCATCCACAACTGCATCAAAATGATGATTTTCTACACATTTGGCAGTCGCTGCAAACGCAAACATATAGTCCACTGTTGCTGCCATTTCAAAGGCACCTTTATATCCATGACGCATAACGCCTTCAATCCATTTCGGATTCACAACACGTGCCCGCACTACACGACCAATTTCGTCTTGAAGCGTACGTATTTTCGGACTTTCCGGGCGGCTATGATCATTATGATAAACAGTTGGTTGGTCACCTGACAACATACGCACAGCTGCCGTCATCCCGCCTTCAAATTGATAATAATCATCAGAATCCAACAAATCATGTTCACGATTATCCTGATTATGAAGAACAGCTTCCACTTGACTTAATCGACGCTCAAACAAATTATGAGCTGCGCGACCTTCCGCCCCTGCCCCATAAGCATATCCACCCCATGCCACATAAGCCCGGGCCAGATCATCTTCACTTTCCCAGCCTTTTTCATCAATCAGCGCTTGAAGACCAGCACCATAAGCACCCGGCTTCGAACCAAATACCCGCGCACCTGCCTGTTTCTCTGCAAGAGTTTCATCCATACCTTGAGCTGACAATTCAGCTTTCTCTCGAATGAGATTTGCAGCTAGCGGATTATCAATTTCAGATTCATCAAGCTTTGCCACAGCACGGGATGCACTATCCACCAAATCTATTAATCCTGGGAATGCATCCCGGAAGAAACCGGAAATTCGTAAAGTCACATCCACACGTGGACGATCCAACAAATCCAATGGCATGATTTCAAAACCAGTTACACGACGCGAAGCACTGTCCCATGTCGGACGCACACCCATTAACGCCAAGGCTTGAGCAATATCATCACCACCTGTACGCATATTGGATGTGCCCCAAGCCGATAATGCCAATCGTTTTGGATAAGACCCATGATCCTGGGCATAACACTCCACCAACATTTGTGCAGATTTCCAACCCAAGGTCCAAGCTGCCGGTGTTGGAACGGTACGCGTATCAACAGAATAAAAATTACGACCAGTTGGTAACACATCGGGACGACCACGTGTTGGCGCACCACTGCTGCCCGGCTGTACGAAACGACCATCAAGCCCGTCTAGCAAACCTTGAATTTCCGCCTCACCACAGGATTCCAACATCGGACGCAACACATCACGAATTTCAGAAATCACAGCCTCACTATGTTCACCCGCAGCTTCTACTTCGCCCAGAACCAGCTTGCGACTGAATTCTTCCATACGTTCAATAGTATCACCATTACTGCGCCAATTATCGTCGATAATATCAGTCAAGACTTCAGGTTTTGGTCCCGTCCAGTCAGCGCGCATATCACAATCAAGCGCATCAAACTCAATTGGGAAATCCCAATCTTTTGCCAATGCCCGTAATAAAGAGGCATCGCCCCCTTCCCCTTGATTACGCTGAACACGTACCAAGGCCACCAATAAATCGGTCAATTGATCGCCAGTTGGTGACAGGCCAAAGATATGTAAACCGTCACGAATTTGCATTTCTTTCAATTCGCATAAATAGTTATCTAACTGGGCCAAAGCATCATCTTCATTATCAGATTTTTCAATGCCGGCATCTTTATCCAGGCCTGTAACACGGGTCAGTTCTAAAATCTCACGTTTCAATACTTTCAAGCGACGTGGATCAACACCTGCAGCCTCAAAATACTCATCCACCAACAGCTCCAGATCCTTTAATGGACCATAACTTTCCGCACGGGTCAGCGGTGGCGTAAGATGATCAATGATAACGCCTTGGGCACGACGTTTTGCTTGGGTGCCTTCACCCGGATCATTGACAATAAATGGATAAAGATGTGGCAATGGACCGAAAACAGCTTCAGGGTAACATTCTTCACTTAGTGCCACAGACTTGCCCGGCAACCATTCCATATTTCCATGTTTCCCCATATGGATCACCGCATGGGCCTTATAACTTTCGCGCAACCAAGCATAAAAAGCGATATAGCCATGAGGCGGTACAAGATCAGGGCTGTGATACGTTTCAACAGGATTGATGTTATACCCACGGGCAGGTTGTAGACCTACGACGATTTTACCAAGTTTAAAGATGGAAAGCGCAAATTCACCTGCATGATCCCCAGCAGACAGATAGAAAGGATCCGTTTCTGGCGCACCCCAGCGTTCTAAAACAGCTTCTTTTATTGATTTCGGTAGCGTATCAAAAAATCGATTATACGCATTTAAACCCAGTGTTTCGCGAATTTCACGACCATCATTACCTGCATTTGTCGGCCCAGCGGACAGATGGCTTAAAAGCGCATTCCCGTCAACAAAAGGCACAGATATATCATAACCTTCGCCTTCTAAGGATTTCAAAACTTCCATCGCGCCATTTGGGGTATCCAGACCAACACCATTTCCCAAACGCCCATCACGGTTTGGATAATTGGCGAAAATTAAAGCAATATTTCTATCTTTTGCCTCTGTATGACGAAGAGATAACCAATTCGACGCCAAATTTGCAACGAAATCGCAACGATCTTTCACAGGTTGATATTCAACTAGATCCGCCTGAATAATTTCATCACGTTGCGCAAGCCCTTTGAAAGAAACCGCACGACTTAGCAAACGACCATCAACTTCTGGCAAAGCCACATTCATGGCGATATCACGTGCCGATAAACCATTCGTATTTTCTCGCCAAATTTCCTCATTCCCGCCAGAGAAAATCACCTGCAAAACGGGACAATCCAAGCTATCAAAAGGTGTTGCTGTTCGTGCCGCCCCCGGGGAACTTAGTGCAAAGGATGTGGCGTTTAACACAATACCCGTATTGGCTTCTTCCATTAATTCCGTTAACAGAGCTGCACATACTGGATCTTTTAAGCTCGCGGCATAAAGGGGTAATGCATTCACACCAGCAGCATCCAAAGACGCAATCAACTGATCCAGCATACGTGTATTAGCCGCCTGATAAAGTGCGCGATAGAAAGTGATCGCCGCAACAGGACGCCCCTCTTTCCACGGAAGATCGGAAATGTTTGGTTGTGTTAATTCAGGCCAATAAATACCAGCACGTAATAACGGCGCAGGCTCGATCCATTCAGCTTCATTTCCCAATAAACTAGAAGCGTAGCGCAAGAAGTTAGTTGCGTTTTCCACGCCACCTTGCACACAATATTGCCATAAACGATGACTTTCTTCTTTCCCTAAGGACGATAAACCAGCCAATTCTGCATCGGGATTATCATCCCCTGGTAACCATGCAAGGGGGATATTTTTGGCACGACAAATGGCGGTTAATTGTTCAACCCCATATTCCCAATAACCTCGCCCGCCAAGCAAACGCCCAACAACCAATTTCGCATTCGAAATGATTTCTTCAGCATAAAGATCAACGGAATAGTTATGGCCAAGATGAAGCAGATTGGCAACGCGAACGGAAGGCGTATTTTCATCTTCTTGAAGACGAATAGCTTGTGCTTTAGCAAAGCAGGATACTTCCGTATCAGCGGCAGTCAAAATAACGATATCACTCGGCGTTTGACCTAGGTCGATTGCTTCTGAACCGTCGTCTACGGCACCTGGTGTGGCTGCTAAAAGATGCATGGATCCCGTCCTTATCCAAAAGGCGTTTTTATTCTTTAAAATAGCCTTCCTTTTGCCTGTTTCTGTGGCTTTTGGTCAAGCATGAAAACGACAGATTTCCAGATAAATGCACGTTTACCAATAGATACCCTCGGCTAAAGCCGGGATCCTATGGGTAATACCGCCCTAAAATTAAAATTTGCAGCACAAATACAACTCCTTTTAGGAGTGGTCTTGAATCCTGTTGTCATAGAGGCTCCACATATCTACGCATCATGTCTTCGACTGCATAAAAAAACAGCCGTCTAAATTCTTAAACGGCTGCTTAATGAATCAATATAGAGTATTGGTTTACTGTGGCACAGCCATACCGATTACGTGGTAACCGCTATCCACATGGTGAACCTCACCTGTGACACCGGCACCTAGGTCAGACATCAGATAAACTGCAGCACCACCAACATCTTCCAATGTAATGTTGCGACGCATTGGTGCGTTATCTGCTTGCCAGTTATAAACAAAACGTGCGCCGGAAATCGCAGATCCAGCCAAGGTACGCATTGGCCCTGCGGAAATCGCATTCACACGGATACCATTTTGACCTAAATCTTGTGCCAAGTAGCGAACAGATGCTTCAAGCGCTGCTTTCGCCACACCCATCACGTTATAAGAAGGCATCACACGTTCCGCACCGGAATAAGACAAGGTCACCAAGCTACCACCATTTTTCATCAATGGTTCAGCTGCAGCGGCAACTGCCGTGAAGCTGTAGCAAGAAATATCCATTGTTTGCGCAAAATTGGCACGTGTTGTTTCCACATAACGGCCTTTCAACTCATTCTTGTCAGAATAAGCAATCGCATGAACAACAAAATCAATGCTGTCCCATTTTTCACCAATGGAAGTGAAGGCACGCTGGATATCGTCATCATTTTCCACATCACATGGAATACAGAAATCAGAACCAACAGATTCTGCCAATGGGCGCACACGTTTTTCCATGCTATCGCCCTGATATGTGAATGCGAGTTCTGCGCCATGTTCAGCACAGAGTTTTGCGATACCCCAAGCGATGGAATGGTCATTCGCCACCCCCATAATCACGCCGCGTTTACCGCTCATAACACCTTTATTTTCAGACATATTCTTTTCCCCTTAAAAGCTTAGTCTGTGTAACGTTGCATTGCTAATGTGCAATTTGTCCCGCCAAAGCCGAAGCTGTTGGAAAGCGCAACGTCGATATCAACATCATCGATACGGGATGTGGCAATGTTCATGCCTTCTGCTTCCGGATCAAGATTTTCAATGTTAATAGATTCAGCAATGAAACGTTCTTTCATCATCAATAAGGAATAGATTGCTTCTTGTGCACCTGTCGCGCCCAAAGAATGGCCTGTTAAGGATTTGGTAGATCCAATCACTGGCATTGTTTCAGCGTCCCCGAATACTTCGCGAACCGCGCCTAATTCTTTGGTATCACCAACTGGTGTGGATGTACCATGTGCATTGATATAGGAAACTGTGCCATTCACTGTGGAAAGGGCTTGGTTCATACAACGAACCGCACCTTCACCAGATGGTGCCACCATATCGTAACCATCAGATGTTGCGCCATAACCAACTAATTCAGCGTAGATTTTCGCACCACGTGCTTTCGCATGTTCCAATTCTTCAAGAACCAGAACCGCCGCACCACCGGCGATAACAAAACCATCACGTGCCGCATCATAAGCGCGAGACGCTTTAGATGGGTTATCGTTGTATTTAGAACTTAGGGCGCCCATCGCATCAAACACAACGGTCAATGTCCAGTCTAATTCTTCGCCACCACCAGCAAAGACAATATCTTGTTTGCCCCATTGGATTTGCTCCATACCGCTACCAATGCAATGTGCAGATGTAGAGCAAGCAGAACTGATCGAATAGTTCACACCTTTAATCTTAAACGGGGTCGCCAATGTCGCAGAGTTTGTGGAAGACATAATACGTGGCACCATGAATGGACCCACACGTTTCGCAGATTTCTCACGCGCTGTATCCCATGACCAAAGCATATTTTTAGTAGATGGACCACCAGAGCCCATGATCAAACCCGTACGCTCATTCGACACGTCATTTTCTTCGAGGCCCGCATCGTCGATTGCCTGTTCCATGGCAATATAGTTCCAAGCTGCACCATCGCCCATGAAACGCATCAATTTCTTATCAATATGCTCTGTCGGGTCAAGATTAACGGCACCATGGACATGACTACGGAAACCACGTTCTGCATAATCTTCACAATGAACAATACCTGACTTACCTTCTTTCAAAGATGCCAGAACTTCTTCTTGATTATTTCCGATGCTGGAAACGATACCGATACCGGTAACAACGACGCGACGCATGGGGAAGCCCCTTTTCTATGCTAATTGTATATTTAACAAAATGTACCAAATTGCATTCATAAATATAGAGGAAATTTGCTACATTTATTTTATTTCACAATGATCAATGAAAATTTAACATTCTCGATCAGATTATAAAGTGAAAGCTTGCCCATGAATATAACAGACAAGCTTTCATAATTCTTTATATAGTTAAGCTTCTTGAGGAATAAAGAGGCCAACCTTCATATCAGTAACTTCACAAGCTGTTTTACCATCAACTTTCATGATGCCATCAGCGACGCCCATGATTAATTTACGCATAATCACGCGCTTCATGGTGATTTCATAAGTTACTTTTTTGGCTGTGGGTAGCACCATATCAGACAATTTAACTTCACCGACACCTAATGCGCGACCTTTACCTTTGCCACCCATCCAGCCAAGGAAGAAGCCAGTCAATTGCCACATTGCATCTAAGCCTAAACAACCTGGCATGACGGGGTCACCACGGAAATGGCAATCAAAGAACCAAAGATCAGGTTTAATATCCAATTCAGCCAAAATATGGCCTTTTCCATGTTCACCACCATCTTTGGTGATGCTTGTGATACGGTCCATCATTAACATATTTGGCAAAGGCAACAATGCGTTACCAGGACCAAACAATTTGCCATGACCACAATCGATTAAATCGTCATAGGAAAAGCTATTCCGGTGGGTAAGATTATCTTCGCTCAAGATACTGCTCCGACTTTTTCATATATTTCTACCCTCCTATTACACCAAGCCTTCATGGAAAACAATGCGCAAGAAAGCAGAAATAGCGGTAAAAAAGCCTTTAAAGTGAAAGATTTTTCATATTTCACTTAATTAAGGCAAATCTGTCACAGGTGGCGTAATTGTCTTAGCCTTTTTCTTTTCACGATACAAAATATACATGCCACAAGAAACAATAATGGCAGCGCCCCACCAAACATGCATTTCTGGTAAATCCCCCCAGAAAACAAAACCAAAAAGGACAGCCCATATCAATGTGGAATATTCAAATGGCGTTACCGTCGCCATTTCACCTATTGCAAAAGCTTTGGTTAAAAATATATGCCCCACCATCGCCAATAAGGCCATCGCAACAAACATCCATAAATCCTCTAACGGGATAGGCACCCATTGAAATGGCATAAAGGCTGACGCAATAACTAAAATGCCCAAATTAAAATAGAAAACCAGACAGAAAGAAGATTCCGTGTCACTCATCCAACGCACCATCAGTCCGATAATAGAATAAGCCGAACAACCCACCAAAGCCCAAATTGCCGCTGATTGGAATGTTGTGCTACCGGGCTGTACGATAATGATCACACCAACAAAGCCCACAATAATAGAAATCCAGCGCTGAAAACCTACTTTCTCTTTAAAAAGCGGCACGGATAAAGCTGTCATAATAAATGGTGAGGCAAAAAACAGGACTGTGACATCTGCCAGCGGCATCTCACCTAAAGCCGTAAAGAAAAAGAATGGCGCACAAAATCCAATCGCAGCACGGAAGATATGAGCTTTCCATCTCTGAGTTTTGATATTCTTGAGATTATTACGCTGTCCCAAGGCCCATATAAGCAAAATAGGTACGATAATCCAGCTTCGGACAGCCAGTGTTTGTGCCACCGGATATTGAGCCTCGACCATTGTCTTTGCAACGGCATCCATAGCACTTAACAAAGCCATACCAATCATAAGATAGACAATTGCTATTAGATTATTCGTTTCACGTGTTGTTGCATCTACTTGCAAACCGACAGCCATAATCACACCCCGCACCCTATATATCACACATACAGCTATTTATTTGTTCTTAGTCTATATAGGGTTTAATAAGAAAAGATAGTTCCTACATAATGCATCCTGACGGGGAATGTCAGCATAAATTTGTGCAAAAGATTTAAGAGGACAGATCATGAAACCTTTTATTCACATAGATATCATTTCAGACGTGGTTTGTCCGTGGTGTGTTGTTGGCTATAAACGCTTACTTTCTGCGCTTGAAGAAATGCAGGGTCGGATAGATTATCAAATTCAGTGGCACCCGTTTGAACTTAATCCTGATATGGAGATGGAAGGTGAGAACCTTCGCGATCATATCATCAGAAAATATAACTCTTCCCCTGAACAAAGCGCTAATATTCGTGAAACACTTATACAATATGGTTTGGATTTAGGGTTCCAGTTCAACTTTTTTGATGACATGCGTATCTATAATACCTTCACGGCACATCAACTTTTACATTGGGCATTGAAACAAGGTAAACAAACGGACCTCAAACTTGCCTTATTTGATGCTTATTTCACCCACCAGAAAAACATTTCTGAGAGTGAAACACTTTTAGATGTCGTGGGCGCCATCGGCCTAGATAAAAACGACGCAAAATCTGTGTTGGAAGATGGTCGTTACGTGGAAGCCGTTCGCGAAAATCAGCGTCGATGGCTTTCCCTAGGCATTCAGGGTGTTCCTGCTGTTGTTTTAGATAATAAATATTTGATTTCCGGCGCGCAAGAAGCCTCCTATTTCAAACAAGCACTTGAACAATGTCTGGAAGAAGTAAAAACTGAGGATTACTAAAAACCCTGTCTATAGATCGTTAAATTCCTGACATATTTCCGCCTGATTAATACCTGAGAGTCTACCTTTCAGGAAATTAATCTTTATCGTGATAATCACGATAGTCAGGAGAGGATATGTCAAAACCAAATCAGACAGGGTTTATATTTTTAGGTTTATTTCTAGCTTTAGGAATAACCCTTGGTGGCTATTTCATCGGGCAAACCATGTATAACGCCAAAGTTGCCCTCAACACGGCAGAGGCAAAAGGTTTAGCAGAAAAACGCGTGAAAGCGGATCGTGCCAACTGGACCATAATTTTTAGGAATGCGGGATATAAAAGCGAAGATATTCCTGCGCTTTATAAAAAATCCGAAGAAAACCAAAAAACAATCATCAACCTGCTTAAACAAAATGGCTTTGATGAAAGTGAAATCAAACTCGGTGTGATTGATTATTCCTATATGGAATATCGGGATGACAATCAAAACTTAGTAGATGAAAGACATCAACTGACAGGCTCTATTGATGTTGAGACTGATAAAGTAGACTTGGTTTCAACTGTAAGATCCAGCATCAACAAACTGATCACGCAAGGCATTGATATCGAGAATTATGCCCCAAGATATTATTTCACCAAATTAAATGAAATTAAGCCAGAGATGCTAAAAGAAGCGACACAAAACGCACGTATCGCCGCAAATGAATTTGCGTCAAATGCCGGTGCAAATGTGGGGCGCATTCGAAATGCACGACAAGGTGGCTTTATCGTTCGCGATGCGGGTGAAGAATATGGCGACACAGCAAAAATTGAGAAAGATATACGCATTGTCACCACCATCACCTTCTATTTAACGGATTGATAACATTCATTTAGCTTCTTGCCTCTCTATCGAAGTAACGATAAACTTTTTGGAAAAGTTAAGCTGCTAAATTAAAATCAAGATGTCATACTTATACGATTTTCACCAGATTCCAAACAAACTGGATATCAAATGCCCCTCATGCGGTAAACGTGCTTTATTCGAACATGGTGCGATAGTGAAAATCTTACTTAAGAAAGACATTTCTTTTTTTAAACAAAATGATCTTTTTGAATATCGTTTATTCAAAAATGATTCGGGCCATTCATGGCATGGCGCAATTTATTGTGCCAACTTACATGGTAACTCTACTCAGGCAATTCATGAGTTGCCTGATGGATACACACCAGAAGACTGGAATCATGAATCATCTTATCTTTCAAACAAAAGCAGTCAATTTGGTGCCGTTTCTTGTAGCAATTGCTGCACAAGGCGGCGCCATTTTTTAAATTGGCCTGCGGATGCCTTTTATTCCATTCAAGTCAAAGATAAAATACTATGGGCCTATAATCGGGATTCAACAATCGAACTAAGAGATTACATCGCTTCGCATGATAGAGACATCTACGCATATAATTGGACTTTTTTCCTACTACATATCCCCACCTCATTTAAAAAGCGAAATATCCGAGATACCGTAATAAAGAAATTAAACAAAATTCTTAAATAATATCTTACTAAGACCATCATCACTGACAGATAACACCCAAGTCCCATTTATAGCCGCGTTTTCAGGCTTGCCTTTTTCGCCTAGATAGACATAGTGCGGCTTATGACTGATACATCTTTCACACCCTCTTCCGATGCGGTGAATATTTTTGACCGTAATGTCGTACGTATGCGTCGCACACGTGCAGCAAAAATCACCGCCGAGAAGGAATTTGGTGATGCTAATTTCCTGTTTATGGAAGTTGCAGATCGTCTGGTAGATCGCTTACTGGATGTTAGTCGAAATTTTGATTTGGCATTAGATATCGGATGTCATAGCGGCGAAGTTCATCATTGGCTTCAAAACTGCCCTGAGAAGGTAAAACATCTTATCCAATGCGATATGGCAGAGGCCTATGCAAAAACAGCCAATGCACGCGCGGCTAGCTTCGTCGCCAATGAAGACCTCTTACCCGTTAAGCCGGAAAGCCTTGATCTGGTGATCAGCAATCTATCTCTTCATTGGGTGAATGACCTGCCCGGTGCTTTTGCCCAAATCCGCCAAAGCTTAAAACCAGACGGTTTGTTTATGGGCAGTATGATGGGTGGTGAAAGTTTATTTGAAATGCGCTCTGCCATTATGGAAGCAGAGATTGAGCTTTCAGGTGGCATTAGCCCACGGGTTTCACCATTTGCGGATATCCGTGATGCAGGTAGCTTGATGCAGCGGGCGGGTTTCAACCTTCCAGTTCTGGATAGCGAAGTCATTGATGTTACCTATGAAAACTTATTTAAACTGGCACAGGATTTACGCAATATGGGTGAAACCAATGCGGTTCATGAACGGGTAAAGAGTTTTTCATCTCGCCAGTTATTTATGCGTGCCGCAGAAATTTATGCTGAAAAACACACAAATGATGAAGGCCGTATTCCGGCTAGTTTTGTCATCATCTATATGCATGGTTGGGCACCAGACCCAAGCCAACAACAACCTGCAAAACCGGGAAGTGGCCAAACGAGCTTGGCAGATTTCCTGACTGATACTCAAGAAGGATAAGCATCAAATGAGTGACAAATATTATCTTCCAGCTATTGGTATGCTTAAAGACGCCTTCTTTTATGTGACTGGCGAGCGGAAAAACTTCATCGCAATGGCGGCGTTGCCTATCATTGGATTAAGTATACTTGGGACAGTCTTAACTCATCTATACCCGGAGCCTTTGCTAGTTATTGATCCAGAGACACAAGTGCCAAGCGTAAATATGTCTTTCATTCCGATTTTGATTGTAAACACATTATTGTATGTAATGTTCGCTGTTGCGTGGCATCGTAAATGGCTGGTCGGCGAAGCGGATATCACCATCTATTCCGCCTTAAAATGGGACACACGAAAGACAAAGTTTCTTGTTCGCCTCATTCAAATTGCGGGCATTTCCTTTGGTATTATGATTGGTTTGAATTTACTTATCTCGTTACTTCCGGGAACTGGCGGTTTTATGATTAGCCCCTTTGGTACAATTCTCGCCTTTGCAGTTCTTACCCTGACATTCGCACGCTTAAGTTTGCTTTTTCCAGCAGCTGCCGTGGATGATAGCTTAGATCTAAAAGACTGTTGGAATTTAACAAATGGTAATGGCTGGCGCTTGGGTATTTTGGCTATCTTACCACCAATCCCCCTGGCCTTTATTCAAATCATTATTCAGATGGTTTTATTTACAATTCTCGTTGCCATCAATATTCCAACTGAGAGCTTAGTCGTGCAACTTTTCCTACATTTGATCCAACATAGTTTTAACTATTTTGGTATCGCAATAGGGGTTTCAGCCCTATCCATGGCCTATCAAAAGTTTAGGATCCAAAGCCCTGAATAATTTATTGTCTTGGAATCACTGTAATTGTGCGTTCAAACTCTTTTTCTTCTGAGAGTTTGAATTCGTAATCGAAGATATAATGGCGACTAACAACCCGGCCTTTATTGGTTTCTCTAAAGGCCTGTTCCAAGGTTAATATATTTTCAGGCGCATAATGATCCACAAAAGCTTTTAAAGCTTCTTCCACCTCATCTTTTGGCTGAATGACGCCTTTAATTGTGTCTTGATTCACTTCCTGACCAGACCACACCAATTGGCTGCTTTCAGTTTTGCCGTTTTTCTTGGCCTCATTCACATACCAAACAACCAAATGATTATCTTCATAAGGGCAGCTAAATCGGGTCCGCTTTTCTTCTTCAGGCCCTACCTTTAGATACTGATCCTTAGTCTGCTTACATCCAAAAATATTTTTTGCGCCATCAATCTCTTGCGCCAGAGTGCCAAAGCCTCGCAGACTTGGGCGAAACTTTTCCTTTTTTTTCTTAGTATTTCTCGCTTCAACCTTCTTGATTTGGGACCTGTGATAATCAAACTTGATCATGTAGTCCTTATTTTCACCATCAAGATTCATCAATCGTCTGTATACTTCTAGGCGCGCACGATGTTCATTTTCATTCAACTTTGAAAGATGCTGTTTCAACATCAAAATTCGTGTCTGATCATCTTGTTCAAGTGACGTTTGATAAAAATTATTAGCAAAATAAAGTAGGGCTGCAATAGGCAAAAACACGAATAAAACAACTGCTACTTTTGTCTTACCAGGCGTTTTGGAACGATCTAAGCTTCGCGGATCTCTGATTTTAAATTTTTTCGATTGGGCATCACCATTCATTTCCAATCCATCTGGAATCGGCTCACCACATTTTCCACAAACTTTCCAGCCTTCCTTAAGTTCCGCAGAACATTTCAGGCAATATAAAATCTTAAACAAAACAATTTAATCCACTAATACCCGCCCATCCGCTTTCATTATTTTTTACGAATGTATAATTTAATTATCGAACAGACCTGTATCTAGCAAGAAACATCATCTTGCATTTGATTTAAATGCCGCTTGTTAAAGTAAGTCTCGCAGCATCGCAATCAGCGGAATATCAGCGGGTGGCATCGGATAATCACGTAGTTTTACAGGGCGAACCCATGCCAGTTCTTGCCCCTCCTTGGATTGGGGTTCTCCTTCCCACATACGACATACATAGAGAGGCATAAGTAGGTGGAAATCATCATATTCATGAGATGCAAAAGTAACAGGAGCTAAACAGCTTTCACGGGTATCAATACCAAGCTCTTCTTGAAGTTCACGTATCAAAGCAGCTTCAGGGGTTTCACCTTCATCCACCTTACCCCCCGGAAATTCCCAAAGACCCGCCATGGATTTTCCTTCTGGACGTTTCGCAATCAACACACGCCCATCAGGGTCAACCATCGCAACCGCGACGACCAATATGATCTTCTTTGGATTCGCTGCTTGTTCAGCACGCTCCCCCGCTTGCCAGCATCCACTTTCCATAACTTTTTCCAGACTTTAACTTAAGAGCGATAATCCGCATTGATAGAAATATAACCATGTGTCAGATCACATGTCCAAACCCGTGCCTGACCATCCCCTATTCCTAAATCAACAGCAATATTTACATGATCGCCTTGCAAATGGTTTGCAACAGGTGCCTCATCATACCCATCAACACCTTCGCCTTTTTCAGCAATGACAACACCACCCATTGATACTGTTAACGTATCACGATCGGCGCGTTCGCCCGCCTTACCAACAGCCATCACAACCCGACCCCAATTGGCATCTTCGCCGGCAATCGCAGTTTTCACCAATGGGGAGTTAGCAATAGAAAGCGCCACAGTTTTCGCAGCCCGATCACTATCAGCGCCTGTTACATCAATGGTGATAAATTTGCTTGCGCCTTCACCATCTTTTGCAATTTGTTGCGCAAGATCGATCATCACTTCATCTACTGCTTTAGTAAATTCTTCTAAAATCAAATCATCTGCTGTGGACGGGATTGGATGATCTGCTTTGGCTGTTGCAGCCATAATCAATGTATCACTTGTTGAGGTATCGCCATCTACAGTCATACAGTTAAAGGATTTATCCGCTGCTCTTTTTAAAATCAGCCGCAAAACAGAGGCTGGAATATTTGCATCGGTAAAAACAAACGAAAGCATGGTGGCCATATCAGGAGCAATCATACCAGACCCTTTTGCGATACCACCGATTTGAACTTCAACACCCCCAATTTTTGCGGAGCGATAGGACGCTTTTGGAAAAGTATCCGTGGTCATAATGGCTTCAGCGGCGGTTTCCCAATTCCCGGCTTTCAAACTTTTTTTCAACCCCGGTAAAGCTGCTTCGATTTTTTCTACAGGTAAGCGTTCCCCAATTACGCCTGTAGATGCCACCAAGACTTCTTCAGGCTCGCAACCAATAGTCCTTGCAGTAGCGCTAACCATTGCTTCCGTTGTCACAACACCAGATTTACCAGTAAATGCATTCGCATTGCCAGAATTCACAACAATGGCACGAGCTTCGCCATTCGGTAAAACCTTCCGGCACCAGTCAACAGGTGCAGAACGGGTCAAAGATTGAGTTAATACACCTGCAACGGTAGACCCTTCTGCCAGTTCAGCCAAGAAAAGGTCCGTACGGCCTTCATATTTTACACCGGCTTCCGCTGCGCCTAATTTGACCCCTTTGATAACCGGGATTTTTGGAAAATGTTCTGGCGCTAAAGGAGAAATATCAGACATGGCATACCCTCAAATAATCTTGGTGTTCTTAGGATCTCATACTTGAAATATAAGTATATACAGAATTTCTACTGGGATAAAAGGCTTCTCAACTCAGGAATATCAGATGCCGGCGCATCAATTGGATTTCCTTGTAAATCATAACGTTGCACCTGATTTTTTTTGATGGCATCTTGTACAACCTGAAACGCTAAAGCCTCACCGACAACTTGTTGAAGTCGCGGTAACATTTGTTCAAAACTAGGTGGTTGTCCTTGGCGTTTATCTTCAACCAAAATCACATGCCAGCCGAATTTGGTTTGTATCGGGTTTGATGTATAGGTATTGGGCTGCATTCCAAAAGCCACATCCTCAAACTCTTTCACCATCTGACCACGTGGGAAATAACCTAAATCACCACCTGACGGCGCGGAACTGCCCACAGAATACTGTTGGGCTAATGACGCAAAATCATTCCCCTGTCCCATTAATGTAATTATATTTTCTGCTTCTGCTTTTGTATTTAACAGAATATGTCTCGCTTTAACTTCTTCGCCAAATTGTGCCGTGGTAATGTAGCGATTATATTCCTCACGAAGCATTTCGTCAGTAATAAGACGACGGACAGCTTCACGCACGTATATATCATGTACTAAACGGTTCTCAAGCGCCTTTAGTTGCTGTTGCACATAAGGACTATCAGCGATACCTGCAGCACGTCCAGAACTAACCACAGCAATTTGTTGAACTAATAACTCTAAGACATGAGGATAAAGTTCTTCCTTGCTACGACTTTGGCGTAGCTGAGCTGGTAAACTGTCATAAGCTTGTTCAAAATCACGATCTGTAATTTCCTGCCCAGCCACAGTGGCAATAACCTTTGGTGCCTGTTGCGCTTGCGCTATACTCACCTGACTTCCCATGACCAATACAGCCGCTATTGAAGCCGCTTTCAACCATTGCCATTTTGCCATTATGTAATCCTCTTATGGATAAAGTTAGAAATCTGCCTCAGCCACTTTACGCAACAAGAAGTCGCGGAAAACAGTGATGCGTTTAGAGTGGCGCATCTCTTCTGGGTAAACGAAATATGCCGGAATAGGTGGCCCTTCAAGTTCAGGCAAAATATGTTGTAAGTTACTTTCTTCCGGTATCATATATTCTGGGATTGATGCAATCCCAAGACCGCTTCTAGCCGCCCGATAAATACCATAGATATTATTTACCATCACGATCGGCACACGGGGATTATCAAGACTTTCATCTGTATGGATCAACCAGTTAATGGTGGAAACAGGCTGCGGTGTATCATCACCAAAAGTAATAATACGGTGATTATCCAAATCTTTACCATCTTTCGGCTCACCATATTTCTCAATATATTCATCCGCTGCGTAGACTTTATGACGTACGGTCATCAGTGGACGTTGAATCAAATCCGGCTGACGAGGTGCAGACATACGAATGGCCACATCCGCCTGACGCATAGATAAGTCTACTTCCGTATCTGATAAGATAAGATGCAGTTCAACTTCTGGATAAAGTTCGATAAATTCTTTAATAAGCGGAGTTAACCAAGTATTTCCCAAGCCCAATGTTGCAGTGACTCTCAATGGACCACTTGGTAATTCTTTAGAATCTGTCAGGCGATTTTGCGCCATTGTCAGTTTGTGAAAAACTTCCTGAACAGTTTTATATAACATATCCCCTTGTTCAGTCAGAATAAGACCGCGCGCATGACGATGGAAAAGAGGTGTTTTCACACTTTCTTCCAGCGCACTAACCTGACGACTGATCGCAGATTGCGACAAGTTCAATTTCTCTGCGGCATGGGTGAAGCTGCCTGCTTCTGCAACTGCGTGAAAAATACGCAATTTATCCCAATCCATTGGCATTTCTGCTCTCCCGATGGTTTTTATAAATTTTTGCCCCCGCATATACAGACCATGCAGATACATTAAATGTCTGTGATATTACTTATAGGGGCGATTTTATTGGATGTCTATTCATCAAAACGACCGTTTGATGATTGAAAGGAAGGCCTTATTTAGTCAACCAGTCCAATTTGTCCAGTACCAAATCCGCAATTTCTGCGGTTTCATTCAATGCGGGATAAGACCAGTTCGAAATTTGGCCCATGAATGAACGTGTCATCCCTTGCGTCTCAAAATGATCGTGGAAGATTTCAAACTTTGTCTTACGCATAGGGTTCACATGAAAAACAAAAACAGGCTTACCTGTCGCACAAGCCTCAGACACCATATTGGCAGAGTCACAGGTGACCACTACATAATCGGCCAAACCTAAATAGCCGAAATAGGGGTTCTCACCCGTTCCATCCCAATAGACATGCGGCAAATCTTTAAGTGCAGATTTCAAAAGGTTTGTATTTTCAGGACTGGTGCGACGAGACGATGTAACCATCAATCCACCACCAGTTTGACCCACAATTTTCGTCAGCCCTCGCGCCAATTCCTTCATGTCAGAAGCGCCATATTTGTATACTTTATTATCCCCACCAACAGACACCGCAATTAGGGGCTTGGGTAAATGTTCCAATTTCTCCCGCCATATATTCGCGGCGTCATCTAACATCTTCCGGTTTACCCGACCAAGTGACCCATAGGTTTCAACAAGGTTCTTGCCCGTTAACCCATCATGGATCGGGGTGGTGACCAAATCAAATTTCTGCGGATCAATCCCGGGATTTTGAATATGGATTGTGAAAATATCCTTACCTGCTTTCTTAGCTCTTCGACGGATTTCCGCATTAGGACATGCCGCCTTTCTCGCACAAGAAATCACAATATCGGGCCAAGGTTCATGAAAATGACGACCATCGACCAAATCCACGCCAAAAACACCTGTGGGCCAAAACTTGTTAGGAAGGTATTTCCAAGGCGCTTTGCCCTTTATAAGACGATACTGGATTTCCAAGTCTTGATTATCTGCTTCTAGTTTTTCCTGCAGGGATTCCGCCAATCCGCGCGCTTGAGCAATCATTCCGGCCTTATCTTCGCTGACAACCCAACAAATTCGCATTATTTCGCGCCTATCCCTTAATTTTCACTTGTAAGCTGGTTCAGAAAGGACTATGCCGAGCACCGAAAGTAAATGCAACCGATCTTGCACCCCTACTTTCCCTTCCTAAACTAATATTTTCATATTTTTTCGTTCGTAGTCGCAATAATATTCTTGCGCTATACCGTAAGAATGTTTTAAAAGAAGCCCAAAATTTGAAAGGGTAAAATAATGCGCCGTACTAAATTGGACAGAATTGATCGTCAAATCCTGAGCGATCTGCAAGATAATGGTCGTATGACCAATGTTGAGCTGGCTCAACGTGCAGGTATCTCAGCACCGCCATGTTTGCGTCGTGTTCGCGCCCTTGAGGAATCCGGTTACATCAAAGGATACCATGCGGAAGTTGACGAAAAATTCCTTGGTTATGGTGTTACTGTTTTCGCTTTTGTTGGTTTGAAAAGTCAGGCAAAAACAGACCTTGTCAATTTTGAAGATAAAGTAAACGGATGGCCCTTAGTACGCGAATGCCACATGTTACAAGGTGAAACCGATTTCTTGTTAAAGATCGTTGCCCGTGACATGGAAAGCTACAATAAATTCCTTACCGAAGAACTCACTGAAGAAGAAAATGTTGCTCATGTGCGCTCTGCGCAAGGTATCCACGCATCGAAACGAAGCTTTGGTGTACCCATTGATCTAAGCGACAGCGATGATGCGGTTTATGACGGTGAAAGCGATTAATCGCTATTCAAAGATAGTTTTTATCGCCCTATCAGTTTAAATGCTGATAGGGTTTTTCTTTTTTCAAATAGTCTGAAAACACATCCATAAATTCTATAAACTCAAGTCCCAGATAATGATAGAGTGGGCGCTCACCGAAGCTATGTTCTTCGACTGGATTAACCTTAAATCTCTCTTGTGCAATCAAAATATCAATTGTCTGTTTCTCGCTTAAAAAACCAATAATCTTTCGATATTCAAACGCTTTATGCAGTTCGGTTTCCGTGTGGAAAGGCACATAGCTATATCCTTCTAAGGCATTTTCTAAAACGACTTTTTTATGCCAATTGATCCCTGGCACATATCCGATCACAGTATTTGAACCAAACCCGTCGGCCTCTCTATGAAGCCACAAAGAATTCTTCAAAGAAAGTAGCGGCACTGCTGATCTGACAAATTCTCGTTCATAGGCATTCTCAACCAATTCAAGACGAAACAACTCCCCGTCTACCAGACCTTTATTAAAATCTGCGATACCACGTAAACCGGGCCTCGCAATCGTCGTGACCTCACAACCTAAATTTTTATAGGTAGATATAAGCGTCTTTGCCGCGAGCTCCCCTAATGGATCGCCTTCAATCACAGCTATATTTTTGGGACAAGTAATTTCAGAAGCCTGAACCGAAAACAGACTTAAAACAATAAAACTGAATGTATAGGCAATCTTGGACAGAGACGACAACATGATAACCTCACAACTAAATTGGTAGATATAGTATTGAAGTTATTAACTATTTAGTAAAGGCGATTTTAGATAAAAATCTCTACCGCTTAAGAAACGTAACTTTTACGTTGCGATTTTCCACCGGAAACAGAAGCTTTTAGATCAAATAAATCAGCCAATTGTTCCATCATTGTGCCGCCCAATTGTTCCACATCGACAATCGTAACCGCACGTTCATAGTAACGGGTCACATCATGACCAATACCAATAGCACATAACTCTACAGGTGACTTATTTTCAATAAAATCAATTGTATCACGTAAATGACGTTCCAAATAATTACCACTATTCACAGATAGGGTACTGTCATCCACAGGGGCTCCGTCGGAAATTACCATCAAAATACGGCGATCTTCCTGACGCGCTAGTAAACGGTCATGCGCCCAAAGCAAAGCTTCGCCGTCGATATTTTCTTTCAACAAGCCTTCACGTAACATCAAGCCTAAATTCTTCTTACCACGGCGATAAGGTTCATCTGCAGCTTTATAAATGATATGGCGCAGATCATTTAATCGTCCCGGATTACCCGGTTTGCCATCCTCAATCCATTGTTCACGGGATTGACCGCCCTTCCAAGCCTTGGTCGTGAAGCCCAGAATTTCAACTTTCACACCGCACCGCTCTAACGTACGCGCCAAAATATCCGCTGACATAGAGGCAATGGTAATCGGACGGCCACGCATAGAACCAGAATTATCCAATAACAAAGTCACAACCGTGTCTTTGAAATCAGTATCCTGTTCCCATTTAAAGGAAAGCGCATGGGTTGGGTTGGTTACAACACGACTTAAGCGACCGGAATCAAGAATACCTTCTTCCAGATCAAAGTCCCAGCTGCGGGTTTGTTGCGCCATCAAACGACGTTGTAAACGATTAGCCAGCTTGCCAATGATACCTTGCAAGTGAACCAATTGTTGATCTAGCATACTGCGCAGACGATCTAGTTCCTCTGGATCACATAAATCTTCTGCGCGAATAACTTCATCAAACCCTTTGGTGAAAATCGAATAGAAATCTTCTTTTGGCAGATTGCTCAGATCATTTTCCGGACGCCAGCCTTTTGATGCATCAGACGATTGTTCGTCCCCCGGTGACGGCAGCATATCATCCATCATCATGTCTTGGATTTCATCATCGGTCATGCCTTCTGCATCTTCGGATCCCTCACCCGCTTCTGCTTGCATTTCCTCGCCTTCGGCTTCTTGCTCACCACCGTCTTCGTTCTGATCCTGACCTTGCGTTTGATTATCCTGCATTTGCTCTTCAGATTCTTCAGTATCCTCACTGTCACTTTCAGAATCTTGCGGCTCTTCCATCCCCATATCCACATCCATTTGACGGATAAGGTCACGGGCAGCCTTCGCATATGCAGACTGATCAGTCATTAATGGTTTAAGGTCATCCAGCGCTTCTTCCAGTTTTTCTTCCAAATCCGGGCGCCATAAATCGACAATTTCTTTGGCCGATGGTGGGACTTCTTGGCCCGTCATATGTTCACGGGCCAAAAGACGTACAACTTCTGGCAAAGTTGTATCAGCCTTTTCCTTCATACGATGATAGCCAAGACGCATATAACGTTGTTCCAAGGCTTCCGCGATATTGCCACGTGCCCCTTCCATAAAACGGCTACCGGATGCTTCGATACGCGCTTCTTCCAACATATCAAAGATTAAAGGTGCCATATCCCCTTTTGGGCGATTACGTTGATGTTTTGCGGCATCATGACCGGAAAGACGCATGGCAAGTAAATCTGCTTCACCGCGAGAACGTGCAATTGCCTCGTCATTGATTTCACGATTTGGATAAGGTAAACGCGCACGGCTACCCGCCATATGTGCAGGTTCGCTGCCATATGACACTTCGATATCAGAGATACCTGTAATCGCCCGAAACGCCGCTGCATTTCGTTGCTTGAAATCCTCTATCGCTTCTTGCTTATCCTTGCTCATGCAACACCAATAAATCCAAACAGAATATCGAAATCAGGCCTTAACCGATTTGCACGCGAGTATCTGTTTTTAATTCTTCACCGAAACAACGCTGATAATATTCAGACACGATTGAACGTTCTGTTTCATCACATTTGTTTAAGAAGGTCACACGGAAGGCAAAAGCCAGATCATTAAAGATAGCTGTATTTTCTGCCCAGGTAATCACGGTACGTGGGCTCATCACAGTTGAAATATCCCCATTGATAAAGCCGGCACGTGTTAGGTCAGCCATCTGCACCATCGCATTGATGCGTGCACGGCCTTCCTCGCTGTCATATTCCGGCAATTTCGCCAACAAAATATCAACTTCATCATCATGTGGCAGATAGTTCAAGGTTGTCACAACGGACCAACGGTCCATCTGACCTTGGTTAATTTGTTGTGTACCATGATATAAACCGCTTGTATCGCCTAAACCAATGGTGTTGGCCGTCGCAAATAGACGGAAGTTCGCATTTGGATGAATCACGCGACTTTGGTCAAGCAAGGTCAACTTACCAGCTTTTTCCAATACACGCTGGATCACAAACATCACGTCCGGACGACCTGCATCATATTCATCAAAACAAATAGCCACAGGACGTTGCAATGCCCAAGGAAGGATACCTTCCTGGAATTCTGTTACTTGTTTTCCATCACGTAAAACAATTGCATCTTTACCCACCAAATCAATACGGCTGATATGGCTATCAAGGTTAATACGGATACAAGGCCAGTTCAAACGTGCGGCAACTTGTTCAATATGGGTGGATTTACCAGTGCCATGATAACCTTGTACCATCACACGTCGATCAAAGGCAAATCCAGCAAGAATAGCCATAGTTGTGTCATGATCAAACTGGTAGGTTGGATCAACTTCTGGGACATGATTTGAACGTTTGGAGAAAGCAGGCACTTTCATATCAGAATCGATACCAAATGTTTCGCTTACAGATACTTCAATATCCGGCGCAACAAGGCTGTCTGTATCTACGATTTCTGTATCCAAAGAATTTGCATCGCTCATATTTGTCATAGCGTCACCAATTGATCCTTAATTTTTAATGAAAGGTATGGGGCAGATTAAGTCAACCGACTCACCCTAAACCTAGCGTGTTGAAATACCTTTAAACCCGCTTATCAACTTTTGCACTCTAAATCGTACAGAAATGTCAGGAAAAAGACTTTTTCAATCGCGAATAAGCCTGATTAACGGATTTCAATCTTTCTACGGCTTTGGGGTTATCTTGGTTCAGGTCTGGATGTAAATCTTTTGCCAATTCTTTGTAGCGTGCCTTCACTTCCAATTCATCTGCGGGATAATCAAATCCCAAAATCATATAAGCTTCCATCTCAGGATGTGATCTAAATGCATCTTGCTTGGCTTTTTTTGCTTTCGCTGAATGAGCTGTCGCTTCTTCATAAATTTCAAATGGGTCATATATTTTTCCTTTGAAATTTGGTCGTTTCCCAGAAGCATCTCGTGCTTTAGATTTGGGGTGCGCATGCCCCCCATTATTACCCAATGGCCATGTGGGACGTCCCCAACAAACATCTGTTTTGATCATGGTATCAATATCAGACTGATCCATGCCTTCGCAGAAATTCCAATTGGCATTATATTCCCGCACATGATCCAGACAGAACCAGAAATAATCTTGTAAATTGTTACTTGATTTCGGGGCGCGATGCTCTCCCTCCAGAGTACAATCAGGATGGTCGCAAACACGGAAATGCTTGCGACCACCTAAAGGATATTTTTCTGAAGAAGGACGAGGCATAACAAACCTGCTAATTATTTGCCCTCAACTTGATGCATATGCACATCTTGTTGCGGGAAAGGAATAGACATACCGGCACCTTCGATCACTGCTTTGGATTTTTCCAAAATATCGAAATGCGCGTCCCAGAAATCGTCCGTCTTTACCCAACAACGCATAGTAATATCAACAGAAGAGGAATTTAAAGTTGAAACCACTGTTTGGGGTGCTGGATCGGATAAAACACGCTCATCTTTTTCCATAAGCTCAAGTAAAACACCGCGTGCTTTTGCAACATCATCACCATAAGAAATGCCCATAACCTGTTGAATACGACGTGTTGGATTACGGGAATAATTTGTGATATTTGAATTCCAAAGAGATGAATTCGGCACAGCCATATAGACACCGTCAACGGTTTTCATATCAGTCGTAAATAGATTAATCGCTTCTACAGTTCCCATAATGCCGCTTGCATCAATGAAATCGCCCTTCCTAAAGGGACGCAACATCAACAACATAATACCAGCTGCGATATTCTGTAGGGTGCCTTGCAACGCCAGGCCAATTGCAAGACCAGCAGCACCAAGAACAGCAATAATACTGGTGGTTTCAACACCAAACTGGGATAATACAGCAACGAATGTGACAATCAGAACAGCATATTTCACCATGCTGGATAACATTGGCACCAGCGTTTCATCCATATTAGGAACGCGATGCAACGCCCGCGTGACCAAACCTTTGAAGAAACCTGCTAGAATCCATCCGACAATCAAGGTGATCATCGCGCCAAGAATATCGGGACCATACCCGACCACGGAGTCTTGAATAATCAGTAAAAACTCTTGCAAAATTGTTAATTGATCTTCCATTAATCTTTACCCCTTACTTGGAAAATATGTCCTTAAATGGTTGCACTAGATACGCCCAGCCAACCAGATGGCGAATTTAGACCCTTTGCTAATGGCTTGATATAGCAACGGATAAGCCGCAGCTTGTTCCGCGTCGTTATCAAGTCCAATATCGCGATGTTCTAGTTCTTCCTGACGGAATCTTTCAATTGTTTCAACCATTTCATGTTCGCGATCTTCGGCGATCAGACGATCCCGTTGTTCGGCATAATGCTCATCAATAGCTTCTTCAACTGCAACCGTGCAGGCCATTGCAGCTTCCTTGCTCATCATTGCCGTGCCGGCACCAACGGCCCATCCCGCAACATGCCAAAATGGTGTTAAGGCTGTGGGTCTAATTTGGCGCTTCACCAATTGATCATTAAAATAATCAAGATGTTCTTGTTCTTGATCCTGCATATGGCGCAAGGTTGGACCAATTTCTGTGTCTCCCAATACATCGATCTGACCTTGGTAAATACGTTTCGCGCCGTATTCTCCCGCTTGATCTACACGAATAATACGTTCCAATGCTTTATCGGGAGATAAATCGCCAGGAAGATATTTCGGACCGAGTTTCTTTTTTGTTTCAGTCATCATTCAAGACCTTGTACAAATTAACCAATCACAGATTTGCGCTTATTAAACCACGCAGCATAGATAATGAACAGACCAAACCCTAAAGAAAGTAGGAAATTATATCCAGCCATAGAAATACCAAACAAACTCCATGGAATCTCATCACAGCGCACTGGCGCTGCGCTCATAATAGCCGCTTTTAGTTCATCTAGTGACATATCTGCAGAACCAACTGTACCGCTACAGCCGCTTGGCCCTTCCCAAAACTTATATTCCACCCCAGTGTGATATCCGGCAATTCCCGCTCCGACTAACAATGCCAAGCCACCCATAACGGTAAAAATTACCATCAGATGGACTTTACGACGGAAATTAACCGCCAATGATCCAAGCCCAATTGCCAACCACCATGGCAAGCGTTGATACAAACAAAGTTTACACGGCTCATACCCAAACCCATATTCAAATATATGGGCTGCCCCTAGTACCAGAACGGCACTTATCAAAAGGACCCAAGCCGCCGTGCGCGCTGCAAATAACTCAATCTTTGGCATCTTCTATCCAGTCACATAGCAAGATATTTCTATTTTTCGTTATACAATAAATTTCAAGGACACAAACCCGCCAATTACCAGAACAAAGAAAAGCGTTGTCATCAGACCAAATCTTTCTTCAATTAATCGACGGATCGGCTCTCCAAAGAACCAAAGCAAGGCCGCTAACGCAAAGAAACGTGCACCACGCCCAACAACAGAAACGGACATAAAGCTTGCCAGATCCATCTCAGCCACGCCACTTGCAATTGTAATCACTTTATAAGGGATAGGCGTAAAGGCGCCAGCCGCGACAATCCATTCGCCCCATTGCTCATACCAACCCTGGAAGGTGCCAAACTTTTCGCCATATCCATAAAAATCAATAATTGGACGACCAACCACATCATATAGCCCCGCGCCAATCATATATCCGGCGCCACCGCCAAGGACACTTGCGATTGTTGCAACCAAAGCAATCTTAAATGCTTTTTCTCTGGCCGCCAAAATCATCGGGATCATCATCACATCTTGTGGGATTGGAAAAAAGGAGCTTTCTGCAAAGGCCACTAATGCCAACCACCAAATCGCATAGGGATGAGCCGCTAAATCCATAGTCCAGTCATATAGACGGCGTAAAGGAGAGAATATATTCATGAAAAGATCGATCTTAAACTTTAATGGGAAGGAATGTTCTAACGTCTAAGCTCTATAGAATATAGAAAAGCTTTTGACCAGACGAATAGCCTCACTAATTTTATCTTTAAAGAAACTATAATTAATATTGCCGAAATACGGCAGAAAAAAGGCGCAGAAAGCAGCCATCCACTATAAACTAGTTACCATATCTTGCATGAATTTTATCATATCGCCCATCTTGGCGAATTCTTGCTAAGGCGTTGTTGAATTTACTAATAACAGTTTTATAATTAGGCCAGTTCTTACTTACGCAAAGATAGTATGGACGCCCCTTACGTTTATAAAACCGTAAACTATCATCAAAACCTAGTTCTTTTTGCGCATACCACTTTCCGAATTCACCCGTGGAATAGAATAAATCAACACCACCATCCTCCAGCTGAAAAAATGCATCCTTGTCTGTAAGTGGCTTCTCACCCAAAGATAATCCTGCATTTTCCAATTCAAAAGCAGTCCCATAATCTTTCACAGCCGTTACCGAGTATTTGTCAAGCGCATCCAACATAACGGGCTCAATTAGTCTGATATTTCTTTTCAGGGCAAAGAATCCCCTTGTTGAATAACTCAACGGATTTGAAAATTCTATCCATTCTTCTCGTTTTTGAGTATGTGTACAGCTTTGAATAGCCGTTGCACTCCCATCTTTCACCCGATTTTGAATAGTTTCCCAATCCTGAAAGACAAAAACTGGATCATACCCAGCTTCACGCAAAGCAAGTTCTGTTACTTCAACATCATAGCCAAGACGACCATCTTGCGAATTTTCTATGATAAATGGCGGATAATGAACAGAGAGGATTTCAAGTCTTTCTGCAGCTACGACATGAGATATCCCCAGGGCCATAAAAATCATGGCACTCATCACCGCGATATTGCGCTTAAAAACTTTCACTCTATTTTCCCCGCCCGCACTCTCGTGCGCCGTATTTTAACTGTAATATCTTAAAAAAACGTTAACATATGCTTAGAATATTTCCCTTTTGTTAACCGAAGTTAATTTTTCGATAAGACAGTACCATTTATAAAGAAGTCATTTGAACCAAAGATGTGGACTAATTAAATCTCTCCGGTTAATCAATTATTTTCCAA
>NZ_SMMC01000063.1 GCF_009711445.1 Curvivirga aplysinae
CATAAAAACAGCACAGGGTCGACAACCATTCATGGATCATTTTAAAGATATTGCTCAAGAGCTATATGATTTTGCTTATGATCATGATGATTCTAGCCAGATCATGTCCTTTTTTTATGACAAAATGACGAATTTTATAAATGAAGGTTTAAAATCGCCTGAATTGCGTGGAGAAAAACTAGATTGTAGTACAGGCTGTGCCTCTTGTTGCCATCTACCCGTAAAATGCCCACCCGAAACGATCTTCTTTATTGCCCATTGCCTACAAACAGCTTTGCCAAAGGGACAGATAAAGGAACTTAAGTCTGTCCTTAATTTATATGTGCATGAATGGGAGCAAGCACCTGAAAATAAAAAACTTTCTACTAGATTACCTTGTCCGTTTCTCGATCCGGTCAATGCGTGTATGATTTATGAAATACGACCTTTTTCTTGTCGCGCCTTCACCTCAACCAATGTACGCGTATGTGAGCAATTATTAACGCGTCCTGATGACGAAAGCGTAACGGTTACTCAAAATAGTTTCATATTTGCCTTTTTTCAGTTGGCAACAACCATACTTTCTTCCGTCGCAAAATCCAAAAACCGGGATCATAGACAAGTGTATTTTATACCGTGCTTGTTAATGGCATTAGAAAATCACGAATTAGAGTCTGATTGGAAAGGTGGAAATGAACTTCCATATAGCGATTAATCCCAACAAATTGAAACCATTCATTTTTTGCGTACGCGTACCTCAATAACCGCAGAATTTAGCCATTTTCATGCATTTTGATACTTGCATTAATCACAAAAAACAGCCAAAAGAATGCCAACAAATTCGAAACCACAGATATAATTGATATTACTCAGAAAATTACAAAATCAACTCTGTGGTATAACTAAAAGATTTAAGGGATTCATTCATGGATATTAAGCATTCAGTATATATTGCGCTTTTTGCTGCTATTACCGCGGCTCTTGGCATCTTTCCACCAATTAATATTGCTGCCATCGGTGTTCCCATCACAGCCCAATCTCTTGCCGTAATGCTGGCAGGTGGCATTCTAGGTGCTAAACGAGGCGCCCTATCAGTGGTATTATTCCTTGTATTGGTCGCTGTAGGTTTACCATTATTGTCCGGTGGTCGTGGTGGCTTCGGTGTTTTTGTCGGTGCAAGTGGGGGATTCTTAATAAGCTGGATCGTTGGTGCCTATGTAACAGGTCACATTGTTGAAAAAGCATGGAACAAGTTAAATGTTGTTTATGCATTCGCTTCAGCAGCAATTGGCGGTATTGTGATTGTCTATGCGATTGGTATTCCATGGGTTGCTGTTGCCGCAGAAATCAGCTTCAATAAGGCATTCGTAGGTTCTATGGCATATGTACCGGGTGATTTGATCAAAGCCGTAATTGCAACAGCGATTATACTGGTTGTAAAAAAATCATACCCGATCATTTCTAAATCTGAAGACTAATGATCAAGTTCGATTCAGTCAGCGTTAAAAAGGAAGGTCGCGTTATTTTACGCGATCTTTCTTTATGTCTGGATCAAAAGCGCATTGGGGTTATTGGGCATAATGGATCGGGTAAAAGCACCTTTATCAGGCTTATTAATGGCATAGAGATGCCTGCAACCGGCCAAGTTAGTGTCAACAACTTATATACAGATAAAAACCGCAAAGAAGTCCTAAAACGCGTTGGCTTTGTTTTTCAAAACCCAGAAAACCAAATCATTTACCCTATGGTGCGGGAGGATCTGGCTTTTGGGTTAAAAAATCGTCGTCTGTCAAAGTCAGAAATTAGTGATCGCATCCAACAGACTGCTGAAATGTTTGGCGTGTCTGACTTACTTGATCGATTAAGTCATACGTTGAGTGGCGGTGAAAAACAGCTTGTTGCCATTCTTAGTATTCTGATTATGGATCCTGATCATATTGTGCTTGATGAACCTACCACCTTGCTTGACCTTCAAAATAAAAAGAAAATCATGGATATTCTGGATAATTTGGACCAACAAATTTTAGTTGTGTCCCATGATTTAGAATTCCTTAAAAGTTACGACCATATTTTACGCTTTGAGCAAGGTAAGTTGATCGATCAAGGCAAGCCGGATGACGTTATCACCAAATATATAGAAGATGCCCTATGTTAAGCGGTCTCTATATAGAAGGCACAACATTCTTTCATAGAATAGGACCAGGCAAGAAAATCTTGTCTCTTGTCCTCATCGGGACAGGATTATTTTTTATCCGCGATCTGACAATTATCGCTGGTTGCTTTGCTGTTATTGTCAGTCTTTACTTTACAGCTGGCGTTCCTGCGAAAATCATGCTGCGCCAATTACGGCCAGCCGCCATCCTCTTGGTTATTATTTTCATTGTTCAATATTTCAGTAATTCACTTGAACTTGCGACATTGATCGTATTGCGCTTTGCTTGTTTAATATTAGCGGCTTCACTGATCACTTTAACCACTCGAACATCTGACATGGTTGAAGGTATCGAGCGCGGATTAAAGCCTCTCCATAAAATCTTACCCGTAGAACGAGTTAGCCTCACTATCAGTTTATGCATTCGTTTTATTCCAACAATTCAAGCCATTACGGAAGAGGTTAAAGAGGCACAATATGCACGGGGTTTATCCACAAATATCTTTGCCATTGCGGTTCCAGTAATTATACGCACGCTTAAAATGGCTGATGAAATATCCGAGGCAATCTATGCCAGAAGCTTTGAAACCGAACCTTACCATCCTGATCTGGACAAATAATGGACCCTGTCTATGTCCCATATAGATATCTTTCATCAAATTAAACAGCATGCTGCGAGCCACCCAAATAAGACCGCTATCATTTTAGATAGAAATCTCATTACTTATGCGGATTTCTTTCAAAAAATAAAAACCTATCAACATTGTTTTCAAGACAAACCAAATCAACTAGTTGCAACTATACTCCCTAATCAGCACGCATTTGAATTATTGAGTATTTTTATTGCTGCCACAAGTTTGGGACATAATACAGAAGTTCTGAATTCAGAATGGCCAAATGAAATCATTGACACAATATTGCAAGAACAAGAACCAGACCTTGTTATCAATAATGCAGACTTACCTGTTTCTCAATCCGATAAGAAACCGACTTTAAACACGAACACTGATCTGGCTTTCTATACGGGCTTTACATCTGGCTCTACTGGCGGGCCGAAAGGGTTTGTAAGGTCTCAACAATCTTGGATGGATAGTTTTAAAGCGGATCAACAAATATTTAACTTTTATAAAGATGATGTGATTATTGCACCGGGCAGTCTGGCGCATTCCCTCTTCTTTTATGCGGCTATACGTGGCTTGTATCTAGGCGCAACCATTATCGTATCCAGTCATTTCCGACCTGATCGCATTTTGAAACAAATTCAGGATTTTAAGGCAACGATCGCCTATATGACGCCAACGCAAATTCGATCAATTATTGATGCGGTTAAACCAAGTGATCTTCCCTTAAACAAGATGCGCCTGATCTTGTCTTCCGGATCAAAGCTACCATTAGCATGGCTGGATGATATTTCCTCAGTATTTCCAATGCAGGAAACTTATGAGTTTTATGGCACGTCAGAACTTAGTTATATTTCTGCAAACAAACTGACCTCACAAACCGACAACACGAATGTCGGGCAGGCTTTTCCATTTGTTGATCTTCTTATCCTTGATCAAAACAAAAATTCTGTGCCCATTGGTGAAACAGGTCAAATATTTGTCAGAAGTAAGTTTAAATTTATAGGATATGCCCTTCCCAACCGCCAAACAGATATGGGAAATTGCCAAATTTATCAGGATTATATCTCTGTTGGCGATCTCGGATTTTTAGATAAAGAAAATAATCTTCATCTAATCGGTCGCATTGATCGAATGTTCCAATCTATGGGTCGCAATATCTATCCGGAAGAAATCGAAAAGGTTCTACAATCTTCACCCAACGTAAATCATGCGGCCGTGTTTAAAGAGGCAGATGAAAAGCGTGAAAATACAATTGCCGCAGTTATTTTAAAATCAGAAGCCCCACAACTTTCTGAACTAATCCAATATTGTCGTGAAAAATTACCGAGCTATAGTATTCCTTATCGCTTTTATATGATTGATGATTGGCCAAGAACCGTCTCAGATAAAACGGATCTCAAATTATTAGAAACAAAACTAACCAAAAGAGAGTTGGAAACACTCAAATGACAAAGGTCTATATGATAGCTGCGAAACGATCCGCCGTTGTACCTAGACATGGTGCATTTGCCTCCTTAGACCTTCACGACCTTGCCGCACCCGTTATCAAGGATCTTTTAAAATCAGTTAAAATCAAATCTAGTCAAATTGATAGTCTCTTTTTGGGCAACGCGCTTTATGGTGGCGGCAATCCCGCAAGAATGACGGCGCTCGCAGCCAAGCTACCCGAACGAATGCCATCCTTTAGCATAGACACACAATGTTGTTCGGGTATGGATAGCATTATTCTTGCGGCACAACGTGTTGCATCTGGGCAGGATAAAATTACGATTGCGGGTGGCGCAGAATCTTATAGTCGTTCCCCGCGGCGATTTAAACGTGCATTTTCTATGGATGAAGAAGATATGGAATATCTTCGCCCCCCATTTGCCCCATGGCCTGATCGGGACCCGGATATGTTGACATCTGCTGCGAAACTTGCTGCGGATTATGAAATCACGCGACAGGATCAAGAGAAATTTGCCATTGAAAGTCATCGCAAATCAGGGTCCGCAGTGGATGAGATTACACCAATCCATGATATTACAACAGATCAATTCACGCGTAATCTTTCCGCCAAAACTTGTGCAAAACTACCTGTTCTGGAAGGTGGCACAGAATATGGTTTAACCAGCGCTACAACTGCTGTGGAGGCAGATGCAGCAGCCTTTATTATTTTAACCAATCAAGAAATCGTTGATAAACTAAGAATAAAAGATGCATTACTTATCTTGGATAGCCAATCTCAAGGTGGTGATCCCATTTATCCAGCCTTGGCGCCGATAGCAGCCACCAGAACCTTGATGCAAAGGCAAAATATATCCACAGAAGAAATCGACAAATTTGAAGTGATGGAAGCATTTGCAGTTCAGGCTATGATCTATCAGAACCATTTCAATATCTCTAGTGAGAAACTTAATCTAGGTGGTGGCGGATTATCACGCGGACATGCTATTGGCGCTTCCGGTGCGATCAATCTTGTAAGGTTATGGTATGAATTGCAAAATTCACCTTCAAAGTCTAAGGGCTTGGCCGCAATTGCAGCCGCGGGTGGTTTAGGCACAGCTATATTGTTGGAAAAGCCATGATAAACATAAAGATACCAAGCCAACTTTCAGATTATATAGATCAAAAAATTATATATCCCGACAATATTAAATTTGGAAAAGCGGATTTGAATCATTTTTTACGCTTAAGTCAGGATCAAACAGACATTCATAATCCAGAAACCACAGAGCAACCTGTTATTCCGGGTAATATGATCTTGATGATGATGCCGCGTTTCATTCAACAAATGATCAAAGTAGAAGAAATTCAATCTGTTATGACAGTGAGTTATGATAAGATCAGTTTCAAATCGCCCTTACATTTAGACCAAGAATTTAAACTTTCTCTAACTTGTACAAATCTACGAAAACGCGGGGAAACTTATTTCTTATCACAAGAAATTAAACTCAAACATCCTGCGGATAGTATGGTTTTCTGCCAGATACAGATAAATGACTTATATCGGTAAGTTTTATACATATCCTG
>NZ_SMMC01000131.1 GCF_009711445.1 Curvivirga aplysinae
TGCAATATAAATAATTGTTTTTAAACTTTATCATTATAAAACATACAGATAGGATCGATTCATAAAAACTTAATATTGCGCTGCAACAAAAAATATTGACGCGGCGCAATATTTCTCCTATATCTATACTCATGTTGCACCGCAACAATAGATTTTTTTAGCCCTTCAACAACCGTTTCCCCTGTCGTTTTGATTGGCAACATTAGGAGATAAACCGATGACAAACACAAACCCATTCATGGATTTCAAGAACAATCCCTTCTTTGATCCAAAGAATAATCCGTTTTTGAACCCAGAGAATAATCCATTCTCCGGCAAAGAATTCACAAAAATGTTTGAAAAGTTTGATGCAAAAGCATTCGACCTTCCAGAACTTAAGTTGGAAGAGATTTTCGCTGCACAACAAAAGAATTTTGAAGCTGTTGCCGCTGCAAACAAAGCTGCGGTTGAAGGTGTGCAAGCTATTTTTGCAAAACAAGCAGATACACTGAACAAAGTTATCGAAGAAAGCAAAGATGTTATTTCTGAGATGACAGCTGCGGGTGAACCACAAGACAAAATTGCTAAACAAGCTGATTTGACCAAAGAAGCTTTGGAGAAATCTGTTGCTACAATGCGTGAAATTGCAGAGCTAATTGCTAGCTCTCAATCCGAAGCATTTGATATCTTGAACACTCGTTTGAATGCTCAGCTAGACGAATTTAAATCTGTTGTTAAGAAACCTGCGGCTCCTGCTAAAAGCAAAAAAGCTGCTGCTTAATTAACATATAGATTTTACTTCGGTTAAAGCCGAAGACTTATACCTCCTCCCTATTGAGGTTCTAACTGGTCAGCTTCCTTGTGAAGCTGGCCTCTTTTTTATGGCATATCAGCTGTTACAATACACCGACCAGCGAGCCACCACCTTTTAAATCCATAATTTTCTTGGGAAAGAATGAATTGTCCTTGGAATTCAGAAAAAAATCGATCAAGTTACGCCGATACAAATACAAGATCAAATTCATGAATGAGGGAATAACGAATGCCTACAATTACCTTCGATGATTTTCTAAAAGTGGACATCCGCGTCGGCACTATCATTCGTGCAGAGGCCTATCCCGAAGCACGTGTTCCAGCAATTAAGATGTGGATTGATTTTGGCCCTGAAATCGGTGAACGTAAAACGTCAGCACAAATCACGGCTCATTACACACCTGAAGGATTGGTAGGCAAACAAGTCTCGGCTGTTGTTAATTTCCCACCAAAACAGATTGGCAAGTTCATGTCTGAATGCTTGGTATTAGGGTATGAAGATGAAAATGGTGGCATCGTCCTAAACACACCAGATAGCCATGTTCCGAACGGTAAGAAATTGATGTAAAACCCATCTACTGACATCAATTTCTAATTGATGTCAGTTATCGTCCTCGCATCCCAAATAGATTTATTGGGGACCAAGTCTGTCCTTATGCAAAACTTTTCCTAAGCTTCGCCAGCGCAATCCAATAGAGCTGCCGATATTGCCTTTTCCGGTGCATGACCACCCCAGACTAGGAATTGGAACGCAGGATAGAAACGTTCACATTCAACCAATGCGACATCCATCATATCTTCCAAAATTTCGACACTCACCTGAGACAATCCACGCACCGGGATTGTATTCCGGTACATGGGTGATCCATCTTCCTGAGACAGATCAAAATGCCCCATCCAAATTTTTTGGTTCATCATGACCAAAAGATCGTTAATTCCTTTGCGTTTGCTTTCAGGAATTTTCATATCGAATTTGCACGCAAAATAAAGGGATTGCAGATCTTCACGCCATGCGAAGAACATTTCATAATCACACCATCCCCCCGCCATCTCCACAAAGATTTCGTCATACTCTGTACGCTCAAATGGCCATTCATTCGCGCGAAACATAGCTTCAACAATATCTATTGGGCTAGGTGAGGAAACTGCAAATTCCATTTCTGTCAAAGACATGCTTTTTATTCCCCTATACAGGTTACTGAATTAACCGGTACTGCCTGTGACGACTCGTCCTTTATTTCATGATACCGACGGTATTGCCACCCCCGACATCTTGTGGATAAGTCTTATTTCTTCAATAGATGTAGAGTGCCACATGCCTCTTTCTGACTCAAGAAAGAATTCCTATACACAAGCAAAATCTTGTGGATAAAAACAGGTTCGATACACAAGGGGTTGTGGATAAGCGAGTCAAATCCGCAGTTTAGCAGGCATCGCCGAAAATCAAGTTTCTCATGAAATTTTTATGTCAGATTGGGAATATATACCCTATCTAGTGGAGTATACCAAAAAGCGTGTTTGCCACACAAACCGCAAAACACGCTTAAACATTTGATTTTTATAAAATAAAGCCTGATTCGTTACTTTCGAATCACTTAATCAGACGATGCCTTTTTTGCAGCAACCTTCTTAGCCGTAGTTTTCTTGGCTGCTGGTTTCTTTAAAGAGGCAACTTCCGCCTCCAGTGTTTCAACACGCTCAGCCAATTTTTCCTGCTCCTGACGCGCTTTTGCCGCCATCGCCTGCACCGCATCAAACTCTTCACGGGTCACCAGATCCATTTCGACCATCATGCGTTCGATGCGATCTTTCACCAAACCTTCGATCTCGCCTTTAAAGCCGGAGAAAACACCAGCAGCAGAATTCGCCACTTTAGCTACATCATCAAAAAGTTTACCTTTGGTTTGCATGGGATGCCTCCTGAATTTCAAACAGGTTATTTATGGATAACATGATTTTTACCCTCACAAGTAAAATATTCCTTGGCAGAGCAAAATTACACCTTAGATATAGGCAGGAAGGGCCAGCGTTGCAATGCCAAAGAACGCAGCTTATAACCTTGAGAATAATTCTTTGATTAAATAAGGCTAAATTTCATGATTATTGTGACCGGCGGCGCAGGTTTTATCGGCTCTTACCTTGTAGGTGAATTATCAGATAAAGGCATAGGTCCGATCGTTGTTTGCGATCGCTTACGTGATGGCGGCAAATGGAAAAATATTGCCAAACATAATGTTGCCGACATTATAAATCCCGACAACCTGATGGAATGGCTTGAAAGTAATGGTCAAAATGTGGATTGCATCTTCCATTTAGGCGCGATTTCAACCACAACAGAAACAGATGCAGATTTCATTTGGCGCAATAATGTGCAATTCACCCAAAACCTTTGGGATTGGTGCGCGCGTAATCAAGCACGTTTAATCTATGCCTCTTCTGCGGCAACATATGGGGATGGCAAACTTGGTTTTGAGGATGATCAAAACCTAGAAGCAATTAATAAGTTACAACCACTAAATCCCTATGGCTGGTCCAAGAAGGTATCAGATCAACGCGCAATACAAATGGCAACAGCAGGCTATGCCCCACGCCAATGGGCCGGTCTGAAATTCTTCAATGTCTATGGCCCGAATGAATATCATAAAGGCGGACAAGAATCTGTGGCCGTTCAGCTTTTCAACAAAATCAAACAAGATGGTGAAGCGGTTCTATTTAAATCCCATCACCCCGATTATGAAGATGGCGGACAGATGCGTGACTTCGTCTGGGTAGGTGATGTGGTAAATGTGATGCTTTGGCTTTATGAAAATCATCAAACATCCGGTATCTTTAACTGTGGTAGCGGGAAAGCGCGAAGCTTCAAAGATCTCGCTTTAGCCGTCTTTAAGGCCATGGACTTGGAACCAAAGATCAGTTACCGCGACACACCAGAACATATTCGTAAACATTATCAGTATTTCACTGAAGCCAATATGCAAAAGCTTCGTGCGGAAGGGTATGACCATAACGGCACATCCTTGGAAGATGGCGTCAGTGAATATGTCCGTAAATATTTAGCAACAGAAGATTGGTATCGTTAAGAAGTTCAACTTGGCGTCAGATAAAGAAAGATAAGGTTAGCAGATGGGTCCCTTCCACTTCCCTGAAATTGATCCGGTGGCATTAGCCCTTGGTCCTATTGAAATTCGTTGGTATGCACTTGCTTATATCACAGGCCTTGTTTTTGCTTGGCGATACGGAATGCGCGTCGCAGGACGCTCACCTCATCTTCTAAAACCGGACCATATTGATCAATTCCTCACTTGGGCTGTATTCGGTGTCATAATCGGCGGTCGCCTTGGCCATATTTTATTCTATTATCCGGGCTATTATTTAAGCAATCCCATAGAAATTCTTTATGTTTGGGAAGGCGGCATGGCCTTCCATGGGGGGTTACTTGGTGTGATTGGCGCCATGTATCTATTTGCTAAAAAGCATAAGCTGAAATTCTTCTGGCTTGCTGATGTCGCTGCGATTGTGGCCCCGGTTGGTTTATTCTTTGGCCGCATTGCCAATTTTATCAATCAAGAACTCTGGGGACGCGTAACCGATGTATCCTGGGCGGTGATCTTCCCCCGTGCAGGACCGGAACCACGCCATGCAAGCCAACTCTATGAAGCCGCAATGGAAGGAATATTGTTATTCCTTGTGACATTCGGTGCGTATAAGTTCTTGAACGCTCGCCAACGTCCGGGGTTAATTTCAGGCCTATTTTTAATCGGATATTGTATTGCTCGTGCCATTGGTGAAATTTTCCGTGAACCTGAAGTTTTAACAACAGGCCTACCATTCAACACCACTTGGGGACAATGGTTATCCGTACCGATGGCTCTTTATGGCGGTTATTTAGTATGGAGTGCCTATAAAAACCCAATTGAAGAAAGCAAAACACCTAAAAAAGACACCCCTTCAAAAAAATCAAAGAAGAAAGCTTAATCTATGACACCACTTGCCCATGTCATTCGCCAACATATTAAAGGCACAGGCCCTATGTCTGTCGCTGACTATATGGGGCTATGCCTTGGGCATCCAGAATATGGATATTACATTACACGGGACCCTTTTGGTAAAGCTGGCGATTTCATCACAGCCCCCGAAATATCTCAAATGTTTGGAGAGTTAATCGGACTTTGGTTTGCCCAAGCGTGGATTGATAGAGGCAGCCCAAAAGAATGCCACCTTATAGAATGTGGCCCGGGACGTGGTACTTTAATGTCAGACATCCTACGTGCGACTAAAATGGCGCCGGGTTTTCAAAAAAGCCTCCACATTCATTTAGTTGAAACCAGCTCCACCCTACGCCAATCACAAAAACAAACATTAGGCGGATATTCTGCCGAATGGCATGATGACCTTAACAGTCTGCCTCCCCCTTCACCTGATTCTCCACATTTCTTTATCGCCAATGAATTTTTTGATGCGCTTCCGATTCATCAGTTGCTGAAAACAGACCTTGGGTGGCGTGAACGAGTTATTATCTGGGATGATGAGAGTAAAGGCTTTGCCTGGAGCTTAAATGCAAGAAAAACTAATTTGGATGCAATGCTTTCCGAAATGATCATTAAGGAAGCAGAAACAGGTAGCATCGCCGAAGTGAGTCCTATTTCGATAACGTTAGCCGAAATAATGGCCGACCATATTGCCCGCAGCAATGGCGTTGGTCTCTTCATTGATTATGGATATGCGCAATCTGCAACAGGTGATAGTTTTCAGGCCCTTAAAGACCATGAATTTTGTGATTGCCTGGATCATTGCGGTGAGGCTGACTTAACAGCACATGTTGATTTTCAAGCCATCGCCAATGCCTTTAATCGAATTGGATGTGAAAGTTTGCCATTATTAGAACAAGGTTTGTTTTTACAAAGAATGGGAATCGAAGCACGTGCAGCACAACTTTCTGCCAATGGAAATGACAAACAAAAGCAAGATATTAGCAGTGCGCTCAAACGCTTGACTGATAATGAAGAAATGGGCAGCCTATTTAAGATGTTAGCGATACGTGCCGCTGATGGCGCCCCTCTTGCCGGATTTGAAGCAGGATAAATTTTGATGATTGAAGACAAACATATTCTTACAGATGATAGTTTGAAATTAGGTGGTATTAACCATGGTTTCTTTACACGGGGTGGTGGAGTCAGCGAAGGTATTTATAAAGGCTTAAACTGCGGCAGCGGTTCAGACGATGATCCTGATAAAATTCAAGAAAACCGTGATCGTGTTGCGGTAAAATTAAAAGTGGATCAAGCCTATCTCTTAAGCCTTTATCAAATTCATTCCGCAGAAGTCGTGACAATTGACAGTAAACCTGATCTGGATATGTGGAACAGTATGCAACGTCCAAAAGCCGACGGTTTTGCGACTAAACGCGATGATATAGCCCTTGGTATCCTGACCGCTGATTGTGGCCCTGTTCTTTTCGCGGATGAAAAAGCATCTGTTATTGGTGCCTGTCATGCAGGCTGGAAGGGCGCCATTGGTGGGGTTATGGCAAATACAGTCAGCGCCATGGAAAAACTGGGCGCTGATCGCAGCAATATCAAGGCTGTATTAGGTCCCTGTATTCATCAACATTCTTATGAAGTCGGTTCCGAATTCGTTGTGGAATTTGTCACCAGAGACTCAGTTAACACTAAATACTTCAGCCCAAGCGAACGCCCTCGCCATTCTATGTTTGATCTTCCCGGTTTTATTCTAGATAAACTCGCAACGCTTGGTCTGGCTTCATTTACGAAATTAGACTGGGACACCAGAGAAAACGAAGACTTGTTTTACAGCTATCGTCGCACCACTTTAGCAAAAGAACCCGACTATGGTCGTCAAATCTCGGCGATTTCACTCGCGAAATAAAGGATCAACTTATGCCTTGGCTAATCCAGTTATTTGCCTTTTTCTTTCTTGCAATGATCGCAGGATGCTTCTTCGTTGTTTAAACATTTCCTCGCGATACTATGCGTCTTCATAATTGCAGCTTGTGGTGAAATCCCTCGCCCCTATAAAACGCAAAGCGAAGATGAAAAACTTTCCAATATCCTAATTATTCCTGATGATGCTCGGGGTATCTATTATCAAACAAGTGATAATGAAGACGACCAACGCTTCGCATCTTTATTGATTGAGCGTTTAGCACAATATAATATACCAGTTACGCAAACGGATAGCCTAGATAAAAGTTATCATTTATCTGGTAGCATTGTTCATAAAGAAAAAGAAATTCGCTATGTCTGGGATTTCTTTGATAATCAATATGACGAATTGAAGACCAAAGAAACTGCCCTGCCTATTTCTAGTGATGTTTCAAAAAATATTGTAGAACAACAACTCGCCAATCAAATCGCATTGCAAGTTGCAATTACCTTAAAACCTGACGTGATTGATGCACTCAATAAACAGCAAAATCTTAACAATATAAGTGTCAAATTATTGCGGATAGTAGGTGCACCCGGTGACGGTAATATTGCGTTAAAACGTAATATCATTTCCATCTTGAAAAAAGCACGTATCAAAATTGTTGAAGACACCGCCCGCGCAGATCTAGTTATTTCAGGTGCTATTCTTGTTAAGCAACTTAATGATACTCAAGATCAAGTGCGTATCGATTGGCTTTTTCAAGACCATCTTGGGAATGAACTACGAAGCATAAAGCAGCAAAATAATATTCCCCACGGTCAACTTAACGAACGTTGGGGTGATACAGCTTATATCATTGCTGTTGGGGTTGTTCAGGATGCTGCCTTAACGTTAGACGAACTTCTTTTACAAAGAGCAAATTAGTCACATTCGAACTATAATTTTCCTAACCGTCAAAAAAGATTCACTTTTCATCTGAATCAGCGCGAAGAGTCGTTTACAAATTATCCCCATCTTTGCTATAGGAAGACTTGGAATTTGCAGTGATCCAGCATTGTTGATAATGCATCAGGCATTTTCGTCAGGATCAAAACCTAGGCACCTGCCCGTTGAAGTAGCTGCCTCACTAAATAAAGAGTGATACTTTCATGAAAATCCTCTCTGGTAACGCCAACCGCCCTCTTGCTGAATCCATCTCTGCCTATCTAGGTGTTCCCCTTACAAAAGCTTCTATCCGTCGTTTCTCCGACATGGAAATCTTTGTAGAGATCCTAGAAAATGTACGTGGTGAAGATGTATTCGTTGTTCAACCAACAAGCTTCCCAACCAACGATAACTTCATGGAATTGTTGGTAATGATTGATGCATTGAAACGCGGATCTGCCCGTCGTATTACAGCCGTGATCCCTTATTTCGGTTATGCGCGTCAAGATCGCAAAACAGGCCCACGTACCCCGATCTCTGCTAAATTGGTGGCAAACCTGATCGAAACAGCAGGTGCGGATCGTGTCTTAACCATTGATTTACACGCCGGACAAATTCAAGGTTTCTTTGACATCCCGACAGATAACTTATTCGCCTTACCTGTTCTACATACACATTTGAAAAGCCAGTTGTCAGAGGAAGATACTCCGTTGGTTGTATCCCCGGATGTTGGTGGTGTTGTGCGTGCACGTGCTTTGGCAAAACGTTTAGATTGTGATTTGGCAATTATCGACAAGCGTCGTGAAAAAGCTGGTGTTTCCGAAGTTATGAACATCATTGGTGATCCAGAAGGTCGTAGCTGTATCTTGATTGACGATATCGTTGATAGTGCTGGAACATTATGCAATGCAGCAAAAGCATTGAAAGATGCAGGTGCAAAATCTGTAAGTGCCTATGTAACTCATGGTGTTTTATCAGGCGGTGCCGTTGCCCGCGTGGCGTCTTCTCCATTAGAAGCATTAGTTGTTACAGACTCCATTCAGGCAACCGAAGCCATGCGTGCGAGTCATAATATTCAGCAAGTTCCTGTTTCTCCACTATTGGCCGAAGCAATTAAACGCATTTATGAAGAAAAATCTGTCTCTTCTCTTTTCGAATAAGATCGTACTTTTCTTCTGTAGAACTATTCAGGGTCGCATTCTAACGCGACCCTTTTTATATATAAGTATTAGCAGATTAGGGTTGCATTTTATCCGACTTTTCCTTATAAGCCGCGCCATGGTCTAACACCCCTGGAGGTTGGACCTTAAACCTATGGGTAAATTTCTTGCAATATACCCACTGTTTTAACACTCATTTATTAGGAGATTTCCATGAGTGATATTTCTGTTATCCCAGCTGTAAAGCGGGAACGAGCAGGTAAGGGGGCAGCTCGCGCTATCCGTCGTGAAGGCCTCGTACCATGTGTAATTTACGGTGACAACAAAGACCCGTCTATGGTGTCTGTTGACCCACGTGTAATCTGGAAAGGTCTAGAAAGCGGCCACTTCTTCTCTACTGTTTACACAGTTGACGTTGAAGGTGGTTCCAAAGAAAAAGCTTTGGTTCGCGACGTTCAGTTCCACCCAGTTTCTGATCAAGTATTGCACGTTGATTTCGTGCGTGCTGGTAAAAACACAACACTTAACGTATCCGTTCCTGTTGTTTTCTTGAACGAAGATTCCTGTGAAGGTGTTAAAGCAGGCGGTATCATCAGCTACGTACGTCACGAAGTTGAAGTTATCTGTGCTGCAACAGACGTTCCTTCTGAATTCACACTTGATTTGGCGACAGCTCAAGTTGGCGATACAATCCGTATCTCCGACATTGACATGCCAGAAGGTGTTGCCTCTGCAATTACCGACCGTGACCCAGTTGTTGTGAATATCGCAGCACCTAAAGGCGCGGCTTCTGCTGATGATGCAGAAGAAGAAGGTGAAGCAGAAGAAGCTACATCTGAAGAGTAAGACTTTATGTTGTTGCTGGTTGGTTTGGGCAATCCTGGCCCGAAATATGAAAACAACCGCCACAATATCGGTTTTATGGCGGTGGACGAACTCGTTCGCCGCCATTCTTCTTTTGGTCCTTGGAAATCTCGTTTCCAAGGTATGATTTCCGAAGGCCGTATCGGAACAGAGAAAGTTCTACTTCTCAAGCCACATACATATATGAATAATTCAGGCCAAGCTGTTGGCGAAGCTATGCGTTTCTACAAATTGGAATCGCAAGATGTCTTTGTCATTTATGATGAACTGGATATTCAACCGGGACGCCTAAAAGTAAAATTTGCAGGCGGCCATGGTGGGCATAATGGTCTACGTAGTATAGATGCCCATATTGGCAAAGATTATACCCGAATCCGTTTAGGTATTGGTCACCCCGGTGATAAAAATAAAGTTTCCAATTATGTATTGGGTGACTTTGGAAAACAGGATCGCGATCTGATTAACAAACAGATTAATGCGGTGATTGATGCGTTGCCAGAGTTACTAGAGGCAGAAGACATCAATAAAGGCAGTGGGAAATTTATGACTAAGGTTAGTGTCATTATGAACCCACCTGCCAATCAAAAGAAAACAGAAACAAAAGATGCGTTGGCAGCTGCAAAAAATAGCGCCCCTCAAAAAGTTTCATCTCCACAAAAACAGACAGAAGTGACTAAACCTGCCTTATCCGGTTTAGCCGCAGCTTTTCAAAAAGCTAAAGACAAGCTAAATAATTCATAACTGAGTTGGGCCTGCTGGCTCCGGTACAGAGATTTCGCTCTGTCCTAATCAATAAAGGATCAAAACCATGGGTTTTAATTGCGGTATCGTTGGTCTTCCAAATGTTGGTAAATCCACACTTTTCAACGCATTAACACAAACACAAGCAGCGGAATCTGCAAACTATCCTTTCTGTACGATTGAGCCGAATACAGGTCGTGTATCTGTTCCGGATACCCGTTTGGACAAGCTGGCAGCACTTGCAGGCTCACAAAAAGTAATTCCTACACAATTAGAATTCGTAGACATCGCGGGCCTTGTTAAGGGAGCTTCTAAAGGTGAAGGTCTAGGCAATCAGTTCCTTGGTAATATTCGCGAAGTAGATGCCATTTGCCATGTTTTACGTTGCTTCGAAGATGGCGATATTACGCATGTGGATGGGTCTGTAGATCCAATCCGCGATGCAGATGTGGTTGAGACAGAATTGATGCTTTCCGATATGGAAAGCCTTGAGAAACGCGTCGCAAACCTAACCAAGAAATTACGTGGCGGCGATAAAGAAGCAAAAGCTGATATCGAGTTAATGGAACGTTGTTTGGAAGTTCTTCGCGACGGCAAACCAGTCCGCGCCATGGAAATTGATGAAGATGAAAAACCACGTCTAAAACGCATGCAGCTTATCACATCTAAACCTGTTCTTTATGTGTGTAACGTAGAAGAAGATTCTGCGTCAGAAGGTAATGAGTTATCTGCGAAAGTTGCTACCTGGGCAGAAGAACAAGGTTGTGGTTCTGTTGTTATTTCTGCCGCAATCGAAGCTGAAATTGCGCAAATGGAAACAGAAGAGGAAAAATCTGAATTCCTTGCAGATCTTGGTTTGGAAGAAACAGGTTTGGCTCGTGTTATCCGCGCAGGCTATCAACTTCTTGATCAAATCACTTTCTTCACCGTCGGTCCGAAAGAAGCACGCGCATGGAACGTGAAAAACGGTGCAACAGCACCAAATGCAGCTGGCGTTATTCACACCGATTTTGAACGTGGCTTTATCTGCGCAGAAACAACGGCATATAATGATTATATCGAAGCAGGTAGCGAAGCCGCGGTAAAAGAAGCTGGTAAAATGCGGCTGGAAGGTAAAGAATATCTCGCAAAAGACGGTGATATCTTTAACTTCCGTTTCAACGTGTAAGAATTTAAAGATATCTGATTAAATGAAATATCGTCCTGAAATAGATGGCTTACGTGCTATTGCAGTAATCCCAGTCATCTTATTTCATGCTGGCTTTCAAATTTTCAGCGGTGGCTATGTTGGTGTTGATATTTTCTTTGTTATCAGTGGCTACTTAATCACCTCTATTTTGTTGAAAGAACTGGAACAGGGCGATTTCTCTATTCTACGTTTTTACGAACGTCGCGCAAAACGTATATTACCTGCACTTGTTGCGGTTTCTCTAGCAATTTTAATATTTGGATATTTCTTCACTTTACCATTCAAGTTAGAAGAAATATCTAAAACAATTATCGCTGTCGGCCTCTTTGCCTCCAACATTTTCTTTTGGACCGAGGTTAATTATTTTGCCCGATCCGCTGAAGAAAATCCGCTGCTTCATACCTGGAGCCTAGCGATTGAAGAACAGTTCTATCTTATCTTTCCAATATTTCTTCTACTAATTTGGCGCTTACGAAAACAATGGGCATTATGGCTGATTATTTTGGGAGCTCTAAGTAGTTTTGCGACTGCTGAATATGGATGGCGTTTTAATCCCGTTGCAAATTTTTACCTAACACCAACTCGTGCTTGGGAATTACTGATAGGTTGTATATGTGCATTTATCTTACATAAGAAGCAATTTTCAGGAAATAATTTGCTCGCTCTAGTCGGCTTCATATCTATTATCCTGTCTATTTTCTTATATGATAAGACAACACCTTTCCCTTCCTTCTATACCTTATTACCTGTGATCGGAACCGCTTTAATTATTCTTTATGCAAAGAGCGATACAGCTATCTCCAAATTTCTTTCCCTGAAAGCTTTAGTCGCTATTGGATTGATTAGTTATAGCGCCTATTTATGGCATCAACCTATCTTTGCCTTTTCACGTATTTTATCATCAAATCATCTCTCATATTTAACAATTATACTTCTGATTATATTAACTTTCATCTTTTCCGGTCTTAGTTGGAAATATATTGAACAGCCCTTTAGATCCAAACAGTATCGTTTAACACAACGATCCACGTTAATGCTTTCGATTACAAGCTTACTATTTTTGATTTGCCTTGGCACAGTAGGATATTATTCGAAAGGAGCCCTCCATCGCTTCGATGCTGAAGATCAATATTTAGCGTCTTTAAGTTATGTGGAGGAGGGAAAATATGTTGATAAACGTTTTAATATACTTTCTGAACAATCTTTTCCTGAAAAAAACGGCCAACAAAATGTTCTTATTATCGGAGATAGCTATGCTAAAGACTTCGTAAATATGATTTATGAAAATAGCTACGAACGAAATGTAAATATTGTAACTTACACAATCCCAGGAAATTGTGGGAACCTTTATACCAGCCGTGATATTTCACAATTCCAAAGCCATGATTGCTATCTTTATCCGGGATATGAAGATAAGAAGCTTATAGAATTAACGAAAAAGGCCGATTATATATTTTTAGTCTCTTCCTGGGCACAATGGCATCTTCCGTATTTACAGGAAACCTATGATAACCTTGATGCGATCACTGAAGCCGATATTGTGCTCGCCACGACAAAAGGATTTGGACAGATTAACCCACAAGAGCTTTTATATATGCCAAAAACGAAACGAACTGGTTTCCGGCAAAAAGTTCCTGATAGCGTAAACAAAACAAATGAATTCATAAGAAAATTAGATATCCCATATATTTTGGATATTCCCAAATTTATCTGCGATTCAACAAATTCATGCCCAATCTTTGACACAGAAAACCGTCTGATATCATATGATGGCGGCCATCTTACACGGCATGGAGCCCTATATGTAGGTGATAAACTTCGTCAATCACCGATCATGATTGATGCATTTAACTTGGTGCCATAACATTGCTAATGTCCTTTACCAATGCAGGTTCATCTCCTTGATCCTTTAAGATCGATAATACAGATTTCTGATCTATTTCTGGTTTATTCTGATTAAGTTTAAGCTTGCATTGAATATCTGATATTTCCATTTTAAAACAAACGATACCGCGCTTTAGTGCTTCATATTTTCTAGAGTCAACTTCTGATGGGGACCAACCTTTAGCTCCCTCATACTGATATGATAACTTCTTCATAAAGTTATTAATCTCTTTCACATCATCAATAATATTAATCACACCTGTCACATGCACTATAGCATAAGCCCAAGTAGGTACTTGATCCTTGGTTTCAAACCAACGTGGAGAAATATAGCCATGTGCACCTTGGAAAATGACTGTATGTAGCGTCTTATCTTCAAATCGCTTCCAATGTTTATTTGGGCGGGCTACATGTCCAAGGAGGATATTGCCATCCCTCAAAAACGGGAGATGCGTGATATAAGGATTATTTTCCCGCGTATCATCATGTGGTGACACCAAAGTAGCAAAACCGTATTGATCAATAATCTCATACGCTTTTTCGATATTTTTTTCTTCAAAATGAGACGGAATATACATAGCAAGCTCCTAAGTTTTCATCGCACCATAAAAAAATGGCTCCTCGCAAGGAAGAGCCATTTTTATCAATCGAGGAGAGCCATTTTTAAGCTTCACGTACCTTTTTAAGAAATATTTGAATTTGGCTTGTCAGGAATTCAGATTTTTCTAGCAATGCCCCTGAAATCTCCAACACATTCATGGAAGCTTCACCTGTTTTATTCGCGGCGACACTTACTTCCGTAATTGTATCGGTCACTTCTTGTGTTCCACGTGCAGCCTGTTCCACATTCATCGCAATCTCACCAGTTGCGGCTTCCTGTTCTTCAATGGCACTGGCAACACCACTGGAAGTCTCATTTAACTGCCCAACGGTCCCAACAACTTCGCCGATTGCCCTCACTGCTTCCTTAGTCGCAGATTGCACTTGAGTAATCTGCATATCGATTTCCCCAGTTGCATTCGCAGTTTGATTAGCCAAATTTTTCACTTCATTTGCAACAACGGCAAAACCTTTACCGGCCTCCCCAGCACGCGCCGCTTCGATAGTTGCATTCAATGCAAGTAAATTGGTTTGATCAGCAATTTCACTAATAAGTCCCATCACATCGCCAATTTTCTGTGCGGCCTCATCCAAACCTTTAATTTGTTGTGCAATCGCATCTGCCTGACCTGTGGCATTGGTAGAAATTTGTGCTGAAATCGCAACTTGGTGACTAATTTCACGAATAGACGCCGTTAACTGCTCTGCTGCGGATGCAACAGTTTGCACATTGGTTGCTGCCTCATTTGCAGCAGAAGATACAACAACGGACCGTTCAGACGTAGATACGGCGATTCCTTTCATGGCCTCCGCTGTCCCCTTCATCAACTCAGCGTTTTCGGATACATATCGAATGGCATCTGCAACATCACGATCAAAATTCAAGCTCAGTTCTTCAATATAGGCAGCACGTTTGGCAGCCATTTCCTGAACTTGGCGATCCTTTTCCGCCAATTCATCTGCTTTGATCATATTTTCACGGAAAATCTCAACGGCATCAGCCATATGGCCAATCTCTGTATTTCGACCAAGCCCTGGAATACGGATATCCATATTCTTCTTAGCCAATTCCTTCATCGCATCCACCATAGATGAAATTTGCAATGTGGTTGTTGTCACTAAACTGACGCCAATGACCAATGATCCAACGATTGAAATAATACTTAATACCGTCAAGGTATATAAAGTTGATTTTTCATGATTTTCTGCTGTTAACAAAGCCTGTTCGGTAAAGGCTTCAATCTCATGAAGTGCCGTTTCCAGTTCATGATCGATTTGATCTTCAAGGATTTGAATTTTCTCAGCCCCCTTGATCACCGCATCCCATTCACCATTTGAAACCTTTTTAAGCATATCTAAAGCAAGTTTGTCATATTCATCATGCTCTTTTTCAACATTCTTCAAGATCGCTAGTAACTTTTTGAACTCTGCTTCCGCCGCGGTCCCAGCCACATGTTCAATCGCTAATTCAACACGTTCTTCAGCATCAATAATTTCTTGCTGAACGGATTTAGTTAAACCTTCAAAAGTACGATATAACTTATCAAACTTCACACGAATCGATGGCTCTTTCTCCATCTCAAATCCGAGCGCAATGCCCCGTTCAAACAAAATAGCTTGTTCTAACTGATGAATTGTAATCGCTGTAATTTTCTTTGTAAGAGGCATATCTTCTTCGGCGATTTCTTCAATTTCCTTACCAATGGAAGTCATCTGATAGATGGCGTAAGATGAAATTGTAATCGTAACAAGTATACTTACGGCTAGTAACGCATAAATTTTATGAGAAATCTTATAGTTTTTGAGCATTTATAAATTAATCCCCGCCCTATCGTTGTTCTTCAAGTGCCAATCAAGAATAAGATAGCCTTCCATCTATAGTAGCACCT